>JAEYTM010000291.1 GCA_023434015.1 Pseudomonadota bacterium
TCAGCGCTCATCAGCCGCCTCTCTTCAGGGTTTCGCGGGCGATGACCACCTGCTGGATCTGGCTGGTGCCTTCGTAGATCCGGAATATGCGCACGTCGCGGTAGAACCGCTCGATGCCATGGTCGGCCACATAGCCTGCGCCGCCGAAGATCTGAACCGCCCTGTCGGCGACGCGCCCGACCATCTCGGACGCGAAGTACTTGGCGGCCGCGGCCTCCATGGTCACGCCCTCCCCCGCGTCGCGTTTGCGGGCGGTCTCAAGGGTCAGGGCGCGGGCGGCCAGAGCCTCCGTCTTAGAATCGGCCAGCATGCCCTGGATGAGCTGGAACTGGCTGATCGCCTGGCCGAACTGCCGCCGCTCCGAGGCATAGGCCACGCAATCGGCGATCAGCCGCTCCGCGACGCCGATACAGACCGCCGAGATGTGCAGCCGCCCGCGGTCGAGCACCTGCATGGCCACCTTGAAGCCCTGCCCCTCCGCGCCCAGCCGGTTTTCCGCCGGCACGCGGACATTGTCGAAATTGACGTCGCAGATCCGGGCGCCCTGCTGGCCCATCTTTTTCTCAGGTCGCCCGACGCTGACGCCCGGCAGGTCGCGCTCGACCAGGAAGGCGGAGACGCCCGCCGCGCCCTTCCGGCCCGGGTCGGTGCGCGCCATCACCGTGAAGAGGTGCGCCCGGTCGGCGTTGGTGATGTAGCGCTTGGTCCCGTTCAGGACATAGGCGTCGCCGTCGCGCACGGCGCGGGCCTGGACGTTGGCGCTGTCGGACCCGGCCTCCGGCTCGGTCAGGGCGAAGGCGGTGACGATCTCTCCCGAGGCGATCCCCGGCAGGTACCGGACCTTCTGCGCATCGGTGCCGAACATGACCAAGCCCTGGCTGCCGATGCCGACGTTGGTGCCGAAGCTGGAGCGGAAAGCCGGACTGGTGCGGCCGAGCTCGATGGCCACGAGGCACTCGTCCTCCATCGACAGGTCCAGCCCGCCGTGTTCCTCGGGGATCGACAGGCCGTAGAGGCCCAGCGCCTTCAGCTCCTCGTGCACCTCGGCCGGGATCTCGTCGTCGGCGGCGACCTGGGCCTCCAGCGGGCGCAGGCGCTCGGCGACGAAGCGGCGGACCGTCTCGATCAGCTGGTCTCGGGTCTGGGGGTCCAGCGCCATCGGACCCTACCTGCAGGCCGCGCGGGCGGCGGCGTCGGGGCCGGCCCGCTTGAAGCCCATCAGGGCCACCGCCACCACCGGCGAGGGCCAGACCTCGGTGCGGGTCTCGCCGGGCTTCACCGCGCAGACGGCCACGCGGGTCGGCGTCAGCGACTCACCCGCCCGAAGGACCAGGGCGACCGCATTGTAGTCCACGGGATAGTCGAGGCCGTTCCAGATCTTCAGCGCCGTGGCCCGCCGCTCGGCCGAGCCGTCGAGGGCGGCCGCCATCCGGCCCCCACCGGGCGCGCCGAAGGTCTCGCGCACCGTTCCCGCGGGGTGGGCGGCGACCAGCTTGCCGGTCTCGACCGAGTCGAGCCGGGGCAGGCCGTCCGCAGCCAGGCGGAACACCGCCCGCTCGCCCAGCACGACCTGCAACGCCGGGCCGTCGACCTTGGTCTTGGGGTCGAACTCCAGGCCCGAGGCCTTGCCCCCCGGAGGGCCGATCTTCAGCGGGACAGGCGCCGGCGGCGGCACGAGAGCCGGCGGTTTCACCGCCGTGCCGATCGGCCCGTCCGCCGCCGGCTGGGCGGCGAGGAGAAGGGCCGTGAGGCTGGCGATCATCACAGTCATTCCGTCACCTTCGGCAGCTCCGCCATCCTGGGCGGGTCGGGACACAGCACCACATTGCTGGCCCTGGTCTTGAACCCGGTCAGCATGATGGCGGGCGCAGGCGTATTCTCCCACTGCTCATAGCTCGGCAGCAGGGGCAGGACAGTGCAGACCTTCAACGGCGTGAGCTGCGGACCGCCGGGGTCGGCCACAGCGGCGGCCCGATAGTCGAACGCCTGGGAGACGCCGCTGGCGATCATCAGCAGGGTGGCGCCACGCTCGCCAACCGCACCCATCAGCACCGCGACCGTCCCCGGATCCGCCTCCCGGATCGCCGCCGTGGCGTCGTCCGCCCGGCCAGGCCTGGGCAGGGCGAGGTTGGGATCGGCGGCCGTCGCCGACAGGATTTCAAGGGCGCCGTCGGCCGCCACGCCGAGCACTACCCGCTCGCGCGGGAACAGAAGCAGGGACCTGCCGTCGCTGAGCAGGTGCGACCGGCGATCGGCCAGCGGCTCGCCCGCCCCCGCTGCGGGACTCGCGGCGGCCAGGCCCAGGACCGTCATCAGCACGGCGGCGGGAAGCCCGCCGCCTGTCCGACCTTGCATGAAGGCTCCTTGCACCCGTAAGCGGGGTTCAAACTAATGTTCGAGACTGCGCGGGGCAACGCTCCGCGCCTGGAGGCGGTATGGACGGCGGCGGCGAACAGCAACAGGCTCCCGAGGTCGGTCTGGTGACGGTGACAGAGGGCGAATGGGCCGGCTGGTCCACCTGGGTCGGCGGCGATCCCTTCGAGGAGCGGGCCGGCCCGTTCTACTGGCGCCGGGAGGTCAACGGGCGGGTGCGCAGCGCCTTCCGCGCCGAGGCGGGCCACATGAACGGCGGCGGTTTCATGCACGGCGGCTGCATCATGACCTTCGCAGACTATTCCCTTTTCGTGATCGCGCGGGAGGCCCTGGCTGACAGCCATGCGGTGACGGCCACTTTCTCCAGCGAGTTCGTGGGCTCGGTACACGTCGGCGACCTGGTAGAGTGCACCGGCGAGGTGGTGAAGGCCGGCCGCAGCCTGGTGTTCGTTCGCGGCCTGATCACCACCGGCGCTGAGCCGGTGATGAGCTTCTCCGGCACGATCAAGAAGACCCGGCCGAGGAATACCGGGGCTGCCGCGACCTAGGGGGCGAACAGCCTGGCCGGCATGGCGCCGACGACGGCGGCGGTCAGGCAGGTGGCCAGGAAGCCGGTGATCATCGCCTTCCAGACCATCCCCATCACCTCCTGGCGGCGTTCCGGCACCAGGACGGAATAGCCGGCGACATTGATGCCGACCGAGGCGATGTTGGCGAACCCGCACAGGGCGTAGGTCATGATCACCCGGGTGCGCTCAGTGATCTCGTCCACCGGCACGGCCGCGAGGCGGAAGAAGGCGGTGAACTCGGTCAGCACCAGCTTGACCCCCAGCAGGGAGCCGGCGGCCGGCGCGTCCTCCCAGCGGACGCCGATAGCCCAGGCGAGCGGGGCGAAGACCACGCCCAGGCCGCGCTCCACGGACATTGGGGCTCCGGCGACAGGCGGGAACAGGCCGAGGATGCCGTTCACCATCGCCACGAGGGCGACGAAGACGATCAGCGTCGCCGCGACGTTGAGCACGATCTGCAGGCCGTCGCCGGTGCCCTTGATCAGGGCGTCGATGGAGCTCTCGTAGGTCTTGGCCGAGCCGGGATCGAGGTCCTGCGGCTGCTCGCTGGCGGGATTCCGGGGGACGACGATCCTGGCCAGCAGCACCCCGGCCGGCGCCGAGATGATCGAGGCGGTGAGAACGTGCGCCGCGGCATTCGGCAGGACGTCCTTCAGGATGGTCGCATAGGCCACCATCGTCGAGCCTGAGACGCAGCTCATGCCGACGGCGATCAGCAGGAACAGCTCGGAACGCGACAGGTTGGCCAGGTAGCTGCGGATGAAGATCGGCCCCTCGACCTGGCCCATGAACACCGTGGCGGCGGTCGCCAGGGCCGGGGCTCCGCGCAGCCCCATGGTCTTCTCGAAGACCACACCGAACCCCTGGGTGATCCAGCGCAGGATACGCCAGTGCCACAGGAGCGCGGCCAGGGCGCAGACCACCAGGATCACCGGCAGCACGCGGAAGGCGAAGACGAACAGCGAGCCCGGGTCGGTCAGCGGATAGGGCTGGGCCGGCGTGCCGGCCAGGAATCCGAAGACGAAGGCGACACCCGCCTGGGTGCTCATCGACAGCCCGTCCACCGCATGGCCGACGCCGGTCAGGCCAGCGCGGATCACCGGCAGTCCGAACAACGCCATGACCAGCAGGGCCTGAACGATCACCGCGCCGATGGCGAGCTTCCAGGGAAACAGTCGCCGCCCTTCCGACATCGACCAGCACAGGAAGATGACCAGGGCGATGCCGACCAGGCTCTGGGCGTTCTCGGGATGAAACATGGGACTCCGGCCGCGCCGCCCGGCCGGCGGCGCCTCGCGAAATAGAGGGGCAGAAGCCGTACCTGTGCAAGACGGCCCGCAACGTCCAGGATAATCAATGTTACGTGGAATTAATGGCTGTGAAGCCAGTCTTACCGGGATTTAACTGGCCCCAGGGGAGCCCGGCCGGTGACAACACCACCGACTGGAGGCGTTGAAGATGTCGTTGGCCCTGGCCACGCTGCTGTACGAATGGCGCCGCTACACCGCGGCGATGGTGGCGCTTGCCTTCTCCGGCCTGCTGATCCTCGCCCAGGTCGGCATGTTCACCGGCATGGTCCGTGCGGCCACGGCGACGATCGAGCGCAGCCGCGCCGACATCATCGTCATGGCCCCGAAGTCCGAGAGCATGATGAACGCCGGGCCGACCGGCCTGCCCGCCCGCATCCTGCCGCTGATCTATCTGAACCCCGCCGTGGTCGAGGTCGCCAGCATCCGTGGCAACGGCGCGCGCTGGGGCAATATCCCCAAGGAAGGCGAGAAACAGATCAACGAATGGGTCCAGGTGACCATGGTCGACACCCGTCCGGGGGCCGTCACCTTGCCGCTGGACTACAGCGAGGAGGTGCGGGCGGCGCTGATGGAGCCCTACGCCATCGCCATCGACCGCACGGCGCTGGCGCCCATGGGCGTGAAGCCCGGCGACATGGCGACGCTGAACGGGCGCACCGTCTATGTCCGCGCCGTTCTGGAGAACTATCCGAACGTGAACCAGAAGCAGGTTGTGATGTCGCGGGACACCATGCGGCTGCTGGGCATGGCCGGAAGCGACGACAGGACCGGCCCCCTGATGGTCAGGCTCCGCGACCCGGCCCAGGCCGAGGTCGTCCGCGACCAGCTCAACGCAGCGGCCAACGGCGCCTACCGCGCCTGGACACGTCCCGAACTCGCCAAGGCCAACGAAGGCGCGCTGATGAAGGAGCAGATCATCGCCATCTTCCTCGGCTTCTCGGTCTTCCTGGGCTTTCTGATCGGGGTCGGCATCACCTCCCAGACCCTGCGCGGAGCGATCCTCTCCAGCATCAAGGAGTTCGCCAGCCTGCGGGCGCTGGGCGTCTCGATGGGTTCGCTGCGGGTGATCGTGCTGGAGCTGTCGTTCTGGGTCGGGATCGCCGGCCTGGTGACCACCGGCCTGCTGACCTGGGGGGTCTACCTGCTCGCCCGCAACAGTGTCCCGATGGGCTTCCCGGCCAACTGGGTCATCGGGGTCTCGATCCTGTTGCTGGCGATCTCCATGTTCTCAGGCGCCGTCGCCCTGGGGATCCTCAAGAAAAGCCAGCCTGCGGACCTCCTGCGATGAGCCATTCCAGCGACCGCGCCCTGGTGGCCACCGGGCTTTCCAAGCGCTTCAAGACCGGCCGCACCCACATAGAGGTGCTGAAGAACGTCGACTTCGACGCCCTGCACGGCGACGTGACCATGGTCATGGGTCCGTCAGGCTCCGGCAAGTCGACGCTGGTGGCGGCTCTTTCGGGCCTGCTGAAGCCCGACAAGGGCCAAGTCACCGCCCTCGGCGAGGACATCTGGAGCTACCGACCGGGCCGCATCGACCGCTTCCGGCTCGACAACTGCGGCTTCATCTTCCAGGGCTTCAACCTGTTTTCCGCTCTAACCGCCCTGCAGCAGGTCGAGATCATCCTCAAGTACCAGGGCGTGCCGAAGGCCGAAGCCCGCCGCCGCGCCGCCGACGCCCTGACCGAGGTCGGGCTGGAAATGCGCATGAACCAGCGCCCGGCGGAGCTGTCCGGCGGCGAAAAGCAGCGGGTGGCCATCGCCCGCGCCCTGGCCAAGAACCCGCGCCTGCTGTTCGCCGACGAGCCGACCAGCGCCCTGGACGGCGAGAACGGCCAGGTGGTCATCAAACTTCTGCAGCGCGCGGCCAAGCAGCACGGCGCGGCGGTCATCTGCGTCACCCACGACCCGCGGCTGGAAGCCTATGCCGACCGCGTCATTCACCTCGAGGACGGCCGTGTGCTGGACGACCGGCGCGCGACGCCGGCCGCCGGCCCCGCGGCCAACACCCATCCCGAGCTCATCGGAGCCTGATCTCATGTTCGCGTTCGCCCGCAACCGTATCGCCTGGATCGTCGTCGCCGTTGCGGTGCTGCTGATCGGCGGGGGCCTCTTCCTGTCCAACCAGGCCAAGGCCAGGAAGGCCGAGGAGGCCAAGGCCGCCGCCGCCGCCGCGCCGGAGAGCCCCTTCGTGGCCATCGCCAACGGCAAGGCCGATGTGGAAGGCGGCATCATCCAGGTCGCCGCCCGCCGGGCCGGCGTCGTGCGCGACGTGCTGGTGCAGGAGGGCGACAGCGTCACCCGCGGCCAGATCCTGGCCCGCCTTGAGGACGACGAGCCGCGGCTGCAGGCCGAACGCTCCGCCGCCGAGGTCCGCCAGGCCCGGGCCCAGATCGCGCTGCTGGAGGTGCAGCTGGCCACCGCGACCCGCGAGCACCAGCGGCTGCAGGGGCTGGTGGCCTCCAATTTCGTCGCCGGCCAGAGGCTCGACCAGACCCGCGACGCGGTGCGCCAGGCCCAGGCCAGCCTCGACGCCCAGCGGGCCGCCATCGCCACCGCCGAGGCCCGCCTGAGTGAGTCCCGCTACAACCAGGAACTCAGCGTGATCCGCGCGCCGGCCGACGGTCGGATCGTGCGCCGCTACGCCAACCCGGGCGCCGGCGCCTCGACGCTGAACGTCTCGAACATGTTCGACCTCGAGCCCAACACCGATCGCATCGTCCGCGCCGAGATTTCGGAAAGCGCCCTGCCCTTCGTCACCGTCGGACAGGCGGTGCAGATCGCCCCGGAGGCCGACCCGACCAAGACCTTCAACGGCCGGGTGATCCGACGGGCGGCGGTGTTCGGCGCCCGCAAGCTGCAGTCCGACGATCCGTCCGAGCGCACCGACGAGCGGGTGGTCGAGGTGGTGGTCGGTACGGAGGGCGCGCCGTTCCTGATCGGCCAGCGCGTGCTGGTGAAGTTCATGCGCCAGCAACAGGCGCAGACCGGCGCCGCGCCCGCAGGCTAACACTACCCGCCTCCGCTTGACGCCGTCCCGGCCGGGTCGCACAACCCAGGCTGCCGAACATCTGTTCAGAGGGACTGCCAATGGCGGACATTCGCTTCGACGGCAAAGTGGCCATCGTCACCGGCTCCGGCGGGGGGCTGGGCCGCCAGCACGCCCTGGAACTGGCCCGGCGCGGCGCGCGGGTGCTGGTCAACGACCTGGGCGGGGCCGTGGACGGATCCGGCGGCGGCTCGGACGCGGCCAACCGCGTGGTCGAGGAGATCAAGGCGTTTGGCGGCGAGGCGATCGCCAACGGCTCCTCCGTCACCGATGACGCCGGCGTGCAGCTGATGGTCCAGCAGGCGATGGACGCCTGGGGCCGCATCGACGTTCTGGTCGCCAACGCCGGCATCCTGCGCGACAAGACCTTCGCCAAGATGGAGATCGCCGACTTCCAGGTGGTGCTCGACGTCCACCTGCTGGGCACGGTGAAGCCGGCCAAGGCCGTATGGGAGATCATGCGCCAGCAGAACTACGGGCGCATCGTGGTCACCACCTCCTCGTCCGGCCTCTACGGAAACTTCGGCCAATCGAACTACGGCGCGGCCAAGCTGGGCATCGTCGGCTTCATGAACACGCTGAAGCTCGAGGGGCAGAAGAACAACATCCACGTCAACGCCATCGCCCCGGTCGCCGCCACGCGGATGACCGAGAACCTGATGCCGCCGAACGTGCTGGAGATGCTGAAGCCGGAATATGTCACGCCCGGCGTGGTGTTCCTGGCCTCGGAGGATGCGCCGACCGGGGTGATCCTGTCCGCCGGCGCCGGCGCCTTCGCCGTCGCCCGGATCGTCGAGACTGAGGGCGTTTACCTGGGCGAGGGCGGGCTGTCGGTCGAGGAGGTGCGCGACAACTGGGACCGGATCGCCGACCCCAGCGGCCAGCAGGCCTATCAGACCGGCGGCGAGCAGACCGGCAAGTTCTTCCGCAAGCTCCAGGGCGGCTGAGCCGCCGCCGCGCCGTCGGAATCTGCTTGCGCGACCCCTGGTGAACGCATGTACCTGGGCGATCGCCTCACGGAAGGCGCCGCCATGAAGGGACCCGGGTGAACAAGGCCAAGACGCACATGCGGGGCGCTCCGATGTCCCTTCCTGCGGTCCTGGCTTTCTCGGCCACCAGCATACCGGTCAGCGCCCTGATCCTGGCGGTCTCCGTGCACCTGCCGCGCTATTTCGCCAGTCACATGGAGCTGAGCCTGGCGGTGGTCGGCGCGGCCTTCGCGCTCGTGCGGGCCATCGACATCCCGCTCGATCCCATGCTCGGCCTGCTGATGGACCGGACCCGCACCCGGATCGGGCGTTACCGTTTCTGGACCCTGCTCGGGGCCCCGGTGATGATGCTGTCGCTGTACATGCTCATTCGACCGTCCGAGGCGCTCGGCCAGGGATACCTGATCATCTGGCTGCTGGTGATGTACCTCGGCCTGTCGATCCTGCTCCTGTCGCATCTGGCGTGGGCGGCCACCCTGGCTCCGGACTACAAGCAGCGCTCGCACCTCTTCGGCGCCCTGACCTTCGTCGGCGTCGGCGGGGCGGTCGTCGCCCTTTTCATCCCCATTGTCATGGACGCGCTGGGATATTCGGACGCCGACGGGGTCCAGGCGATGGTCTGGTTCATCATCATCGCTGCCCCGATCGCCGCTGGCGTCGCCGCCTTCAGCACCCCGGAGCAGATCGCGACCGACCATGCCCACCAGTTCGGTCTTCGGGATTACTGGAGCCTGCTGACCCGGCCGAACGTCATCCGCATCATGGCGGCCGACCTGTTCGTCACCCTCGGGCCGGGCTGGATGGCGGCGGTTTATCTCTTCTACTTCAAGGACGCCCGCGGCTTCACGACCAGCGAGGCCAACCTGCTGCTGGTCATCTACATCCTGGCAGGTTTCGCCGGAGCGCCGTTCACCGCGTGGCTGGCGAACCGGATCAGCAAGCACCGGGCGCTGATGGTCTGCACGACCGTCTATTCCCTGACCCTGCTGTCGCTGACCGTCCTGCCGAAAGGAAACTTCGTCGCAGCCATCCCGACGCTGTTCGTGACCGGCGCCATGGCCGCCGGCTTCATCGTCATGATCCGCGCCCTCACCGGGGACATCGGCGACGAGATCCATCTGGAGAGCGGCCGGGAGTGGATGGGCCTGATGTACGCCCTGACCAATGCGACCACCAAGGTCGCCGGGGCGGCCTCGATCTTCCTGACCTTCAACGTCCTCGCGCACGTTGGCTACGACGCGCGGGAGGGCGCGGTGAACACGCCGGAGGCCATCCGCGGTCTGGAGCTGGCCTTCCTGATCGGCCCGATCTTCTTTGTCATGCTCGGCGGGGCCTGGTTCATCGGCTACCGCCTGACCCAGGAAAAACACGCCGAGGTCCGCCGTCAACTCGAGGCGCGAGATGCGCTCTACGACGAGGCCGCGGCGCTGGAGAGCCTGACCGCCGAGCCGTCCGGGGTCGTGGCCCCGGACAGGCCCTAGCCGGCGAGCGCCTTCGCCATCGCCAGGAAGGCTTTCGACGCCGGGGCGTCGGGGGTCGTGGCGACCAGCGGCCGGCCTTCGTCGCCGCCCTGGCGCAGGGCCACGTCGATGGGGATTTCCGCCAGCAGGGGCACGCCCAGCCGATCCGCCTCGGCCCGACCGCCGCCCTGCCCGAAGATCGGGATCGGCGCGCCGGTGGACGGATCGGGGAAATAGGCCATGTTCTCGACCACGCCCAGGATGGCCGCGCCGGTCTTGGCGAACATGGTCGCCGCCCGACGCGCGTCGATCAGGGCGATCTCCTGCGGCGTCGTGACGATGACCACCCCGTCCAGCTTCAGCCGCTGGACCATGGTCAACTGGATGTCGCCGGTGCCGGGCGGCAGGTCCACCACCAGCACGTCCAGGGGCTCCGCCTCCGAGCCCCAGTTGGAGCTCATCAGGGTGCGGAAGGCGGAGGAGGCCATCGGCCCGCGCCAGATGTTCGCGGTCCCGTCCTCGACGATGAAGCCGATGGACATCACCTGCACGCCCCAGGCAGTCAGGGGGTTCAGCTTCTTGTCGGCGTCGAACGTCGGTTCGTCGTCGATGCCCATCATCTGTGGCGCCGAGGGGCCGTAGATGTCGGCGTCCAGCAGACCGACCCTCAGGCCCAGCCGGGCGAAGGCGGTGGCGAGGTTGGTCGAGACCGTCGACTTGCCCACGCCTCCCTTGCCGCTGGCGACGGCGATGACCTTGCGCACATGCGGCGGCCGCTCCGCGTCGGGCATGGCGCCCAGCCGCGCCTGCGGGTCCTCGGAAACGCGGGCCCGGCGCGGCGCGCTGGTCTGGAGCTGCGGCGTCGCGGTCTCGGCGGTGAGCACCACCTGGGCGCTGTCCACGCC
>JAEYTM010000004.1 GCA_023434015.1 Pseudomonadota bacterium
TCGTCCTTCAGCGGGTCGTGCCCGCCGGTGACCACCAGCGCATGGGGCGCGCCGGAGAAATCGCGGTCGCGGCCCAGCATCGCCCGCGCCCCCTCCGGATGCCCGACGGCGCCGCGGCAGGCCTCGAACCAGGCCAGGGCCTCACGGGTCAGCACCGGCCCGTCGAGCTCGCGGCGCGAGGCGGTCTCCGCCTCGGGCCAGATCCCCGGGTAGAGCAGCAGCTGGAAGGCGATCCGGCGCTCAGGATCGTCCTTCATTTCCAGCGCCACGACCCCCGCCAGGTTGCCGCCCGCGGAGTCCCCGCCCACCGCGATCCGCACAGGGTCGAAGCCGATCTCGGCCGCATGGTCGAAGGCCCAGCGGGTCGCGGCCAGGGCGTCGTCGTGCGCCGCCGGGAACGGGTGTTCGGGAGCCAGCCGATAGTCCACCGACAGCACCCGCACCCCTGATCCGGCCGCCAGCCGCCGGCAATGGCCGTCGTGGGTGTCGAGGTCGCCGATGACGAAACCGCCGCCGTGGAAATAGACCAGCCCCGGCCCGGTCTCGCCGACGCCCGAGGGACGATACAGCCGCGCCGGCAACTTGCCCGCCGCCCCGGCCACGCTCAGCTCGCGGGCGTCGACGTCGCTCGGCGCGTGCAGGTCCAGCGCCCGCCGCTGCATCTTGTAGCCGGCCCGCATCATCGCCGGCGGGATGGCCTCCAGCGGCGGCATGGGCTGGGCCGCCAGGGCCTGCATCTCGAGCAGGCCGGCGATCTGCGGATCGATCGGAGCGCTCGCGCCGCCCACCTATTCGGCCGCCTGTTTCGGCGCGACGCCCATGATCGCCTTCACCTCCAGGAACTCGTGGAAGGCGAAGTCGCCCCACTCGCGCCCGTTGCCGCTCTTCTTGTAGCCGCCGAACGGCGCGGTCATGTCCGAGGCGCCGTTGATCGACACCTGGCCGGCGCGCAGCCGCCCGGCGACCTCCCGGGCCTGGGCCAGGTCGGCGCCGTTCACATAGGCGGCGAGGCCGTATTCGGTGTCGTTGCCGACGGCGATCGCCTCCTCGAGGCTGTCGTAGCCCAGGATGGTCAGCACCGGGCCGAAGATCTCCTCGCGGGCGATGGTCATGTCGTTGGTGACCTCGCCGAACACGGTCGGCCTGACGAAGTGGCCGCGCTCCAGCCCCTCCGGCCGTCCCGGGCCGCCGGCCACCAGGGTCGCGCCCTCTTCGATCCCCTTACGGATCAGACCCTGGATCTTCTCCCACTGGGTCTTCGAGACCACCGGCCCGAGCGTGGCGTTGCCGTTCGGATCGCCGACCGTGATCTGTTCGGCGGCTTCCTTCGCCGCCGCCATGGCCTCGGCCATCCGCGGGGCCGGGACCAGCATGCGGGTCGGCGCGTTGCAGGACTGGCCGGAGTTGTTCATCACATGCTGCACGCCGCGGGCGACGCTCTTGGGCAGCACCTCGTCGTCGAGGACGATGTTCGGGCTCTTGCCGCCCAGCTCCTGATGCACCCGCTTGACGCTGGGCGCGGCGTTCCGGGCCACCTCGATCCCCGCCCGCGTCGAGCCGGTGAACGAGATCATGTCGATGTCCGGGTGCGACGCCAGCGCCACCCCGACCCCCGGCCCGTCGCCGTGCACCAGGTTGAACACCCCCGGCGGCACGCCCGCCGCCTGCATCACCTCCGCGAAGACCTGGCCTGAGAAGGGCGCCACCTCCGACGGCTTCAGCACCATGGTGCAGCCGGTGGCGATGGCCGGCGCCACCTTGCAGACGATCTGGTTCAGCGGCCAGTTCCAGGGCGTGATGAAGCCGCAGACCCCGATCGGCTCGCGGACGATCAGCGTCTGGCCGCGATCCTCCTCGAAGCGGAAGTCCTTCAGCACCTGTATCGCGGTGGCCAGGTGCGCCATGCCGGCGGGGACCTGCGCGCGCTGGGCCAGCGAGGCCGGCGCGCCCATCTCCTCGGTGACCGCCGTCGCCAGGTCGCCGAACCGATTCTGATATTCGGCCAGGATGCGCTGCAGCAGTTCCAGCCGCTCCTCGCGGCTGCTGCGCGACCAGCTCTCGAACGCCTTGCGCGCCGCCGCCACCGCCTTGTCGACGTCGGCCGCCGAGCCCAGGGCGATGCGGCCGGCGATCTCCTCGGTGGCCGGGTTCTCGACGTCCAGGGTCCTCAGCTCGACGGGATCGACCCATTCGCCGCCGATGTAGAACTTCAGATGCTCGCGCATGGCGTCCTCCTGGACCTGCTGACCGCCCGCGGCGCCGGCCCGCCGCGGGCTTTGGGGCATCTTAGTGATCGCCGATAACTGTGGAAGCCCCCGCGACATCGCGCGGGGCTCGGCCGAAGGCGGGTCAATAGCGCGGCGCGCGCATGGCCGCGGCGTAGCCGGCGGCGGTCACCGCGACCCGTTCGGGATCGACCTCGATCAGGGCGCCGTGGGCGATCAGGCTTTCCAGCGCCTGCGCCAGCCGCCCTTCGCCGAACGCGCCATAGGCCTCGGCCCCTGACAGCAGCGCGGACCTGGCGACCACGTCGGCGGGCTGGCTGCAGGTCGCGCGCACCCCGGCCAGCAGCGCCCACTCCGGATCGCTGAGGATGGCCGCCTCGCCGTCCGACGTCCCGTCCGCCGCCCCGTCGCCCTGCATGCCTCTCCGCCCTCGCCGGCCGCCGGAACAGGGGCGGCCGGCGGATTAGGCGCGATCGCCGCCCGGACGGCCAATAGAGTGCGCGTGAACGCCGTCGATCCCGGTGCGTTCCGGCACAAGCCGGTTGCGGCTCGCGTCCCGCCTCGGTAAAGCCCGCACGACCTCAAAGCTCGGAGCCGCCGCACATGATGGGCATTCTCGCCATCACCATCTTCCTCGCCGTCATCGCGGGCCTGAACTTCTACGAGTTCGGCCGGTTCGACTGACCTGAGCAGGATCCACCCTCTTGGCTAGCCGCGGCGCCGCGCTGGTCACGGGCGGCGGTCGACGCATCGGCCGGGCCCTGGTGGTGGCCGCCGCCTACGCCGGTAACGACGTCGCCATCCACGTGCGCGCCGTCGACGACGACGCCGAGGCCGCCGCCGCGGAAGTCCGCGCCCGCGGACGCCGGGCCGCCATCCTCGCCTGCGACCTGCGCAAGGAATCGGTCACCGTAGCCCTGGTCGGCGAGGCCGAGGCCGAACTCGGCGCGGTCACCCTGCTGGTCAATTGCGCCAGCGTCTTCGAACCCGACGCCTTCGGCGACATGAACCGCGCCTCCTGGGACTCCCACATGGAGACCAATCTGCGTGCGCCGCTGGTCCTGTCGCAGGCCTTCGCCCGGCGCCTGCCGGCCGATCGCGACGGCCTGATCGTCAACATCCTCGACCAGCGCGTCTGGCGCCCGACGCCGGAGTTCTTTTCCTATTCGCTGAGCAAGGCCGCCCTTTGGGACGCCACGCGGCTGATGGCCCAGGCCCTCGCGCCCCGCGTGCGGGTCAACGGCATCGGCCCCGGCCCGACCCTGCAGTCGGTGCATCAGGATGAGGCGGAGTTCGCCCGCGAAGCGGCCTCCACCCTGCTCGGCCGCCCCGTGCCCCCGGGCGACATCGCCGCAGCCCTGCGCTACCTGATTGACGCGACCTCGGTCACCGGCCAGATGATCGCCGTCGATGCGGGCCAGCACCTGGCGCCGCCGCCCTAGGACCGCCCCTTGTCCGCCTTTCCCCTTCCCGAGCCGACCGCCGCGCCTGTCCCCGAGGGCCGGGTGGTGATGACCAAGGTGTTCGTCACCGGGCTGAAGATCGAGGCCGAGATCGGCGTCTACAGGCACGAGATCGGCCGCGCGCAGCCGCTGGTCGTCGATGTCGAACTCGACGTCCCGACCGCCGGGGCCGAGCGCCTCGCCGAGACCGTCAACTACGAGACCATCCTGACCTCGGCCCGGGCCATCGCCGCCGAGGGCCACATCGCCCTGGTCGAGACCTTCGCCGAGCGCCTCGCCCGCGCCTGCCTCGCCGATCCGCGCGTCACCCGCGCCCGGGTGCGGGTGGAGAAGCCGCTGGCGCTGGCCCCCGACGCCCTCGGCGCCGGAGTCGAGATCACCATCGTCCGCTGACGCACGCCGGTTGAATTCCCCGTCAAAGGGGGCACATCTTCCCTCAGATGCACAGGGAGACGCATGTGACCGACCGTCTAGGCTACGGGACCGTTGAAGACCGCACCATGCCGGCCGTGGTCTACGGCCTCTATCTGCTCGGCCTGGTCAACGGGATCACCATCCTGCTCGGCCTGATCCTGGCCTACGCCAGCCGCCGCAAGGCGGGGCCAAGGATGGAGACGCACCACACCTTCCTGATCCGCACCTTCTGGTTGTCGATCGGCTGGTTCGTGATCGGGGCGATGCTGATCTTCTGGGGCGGCATCTTCAGCGTGATTCTCATCGGCCTGCCGTTCTTCGCCCTCGGCTGGCTGATCGTCGGCCTGGTGGGGGCCTGGTTCACCCTGCGCGCCGTCGTCGGCGTCATCTACCTGGCCCGCGACGAGGCCTACCCCCGCCCCCGCGCCTGGCTGCTGTGAGAAGGCTCCTCCCCCGCCAGGCAGGGGAGGAGGCGAAGTCCTAGGCGCTGACCAGCTCGCGGCGCACCATGCGGGCGTAGTCGTCCATCAGGCTGAGCGAAATGTTGCCCGGCGTGAAGGTGTACTCGCCGATCTGGGCCACCGGGGTGACCTCGGCCGCGCTGCCGGTGACGAAGCATTCCGAGAAGCCGGAAAGCTCCTCGGGCCGGATGTGGCGCTCGACCACCTCGAAGCCCTTGTCCCGCGCCAGCTGGATCACCGACTGGCGGGTGATGCCGTTCAGGAAGCAGTCGGGCAGCGGCGTGTGGATCACGCCGTCCTGGATGAAGAACACGTTGGAGCCGGTCGATTCGGCGACATAGCCCCGGTAGTCGAGCATCATCGCGTCGGTGAACCCGTCCTTCTCCGCGGCGTGCTTGGAGATGGTGCAGATCATGTAGAGGCCGGTGGCCTTGGCGTGGACCGGTTCGGTCTCCGGCGACGGCCGCTTGTACTTGGCCCAGCACATGCGGATGCCCTTGGCCTTCTCCTCGGGCTTGAAGTAGCTGGGCCACTCCCAGACCGCGATGGCCACGTGGATCTTGGTGTTCTGGGCCGAGACCCCGATCATCTCCGAACCGCGCCAGGCGATCGGCCGGATGTAGGCGTCGGTCAGGCCGTTCTTGGCGCAGGTGTCCTTGCAGGCCTGGTCGATCTCCGCCACCGTGAACGGAATCTCGAAATCCAGCATCTCGGCCGATTTGAACAGACGCTCGGTATGCGCCGTCAGCGCATAGATCTCCCCGCCATACATCCGCTCGCCCTCGAACACGGCCGATGCATAATGCAGGCCGTGAGTGAGTACGTGCACCTTCGCCTCGCGCCAGGGCACGAACTGGCCGTCCAGCCAGATCCATCCATCGCGGTCGTCGAAGGGAACGAGAGACATGAGGGGGTGACCTCCTTTCAAGAGGTGCCCCTTGAAAACTGCGCGGGACCCCGCGTCAAACAAAATGGAACTATCGGATGAACGCGCCGGCCGATCCGCGGCTGATCCTGCGGGAAGATGAACTGGATGCCGGCCTGGAGCTGATGATGCTGGCCGAGGCGGCGCGGTGGCCCCGCGTCGACTCGACGCTGGCCGCCGAGGACCTCGGCCTGGGCCGCTCCCACTGGCGCGCGGCCTTTCTGCTGCGCCGCCGGCCGGGCGTCGGGGTGCAGGAACTGGCCCGCCTGACCAGCCTGTCGAAACAGGCCGCCAGCCGCATCCTGGTCGACCTCGCCGGCAAGGGGCTGGTGGAGAAGGCGGCGGGCGATCTCGACGGCCGCCGACGCACCGCCGTGCTC
>JAEYTM010000261.1 GCA_023434015.1 Pseudomonadota bacterium
AGACGATGGCCGCGTCGAGCCGCGACAATCCTGAGCCGCCGACGTCCTCGCGGACATAGAGGCCGCCATACCCCAGGGCCGCGGCCTTGCGCAGCATGTCGACGGGGAAGTGCTTCTCCTCGTCCCAACGCGCGGAATGGGGCGCCATCTCGGCCGCGGCGAAGGCGCGGGCCGCGTCCTCGATCGCCTGCTGCTCCTCGGTGAGACTGAAATCCATGGGCGCGGTCTCGCGGATGGGATTGAGGAACTTGCGCCGGAGGCGCACCCTGTCAATCGACGTCAGCCTTGGGGGAGGCCGTGATGACCACCGATACGACGGGCGCAGGCCCGGCCGAGAAGGCGCGCCATTGGGCCATGGCCGGCTACGGCCTGCTGTTCGCCTCCATCTTCTTCGCGGGAATCACGGCGTTGGTGGCGGTGGTCATCGCCTATTCCCAACGGGACGCCGCGCCGGAACCGATCAGGCCATACTTCGAGGACCAGATCCGCATCTTCTGGGTCGCCTTCGCACTCAGCCTGGCCGCCAGCGTCTGCGGGCTCGCCGGACTGGTCAGCGGCCTCGGCGAGATCGTCGAGGTGGCCGCGATCGAGGGCGGCGGGCGGCTGGACACCCTGCGCATCGACCTGACCGGCGCCAGCATCGACGCGCACGTGATCGGCCTGGTCGCCGCCGCGCTCGGCCTCGGCTTCATCACCACCCTGTGGCTGTCCGCCACCTCGCTGATCGGCTTCATCCGGCTTGCATCCGTTCCGGGGATCGGCGAGAGCCGGAAGCCATGAGCAAAGCCCCCCTCGCCGCCTATCCCGCCCTGCGCCTGCGTCGTCTCCGCCAGGCCGACTGGGTCCGCCGCATGGTCCGCGAGACGGTCCTGACGCCGTCCGACCTTATCTGGTCGATGGTGGTCCACGAGGGCGACGGCGAGGTCCCGGTGTCTTCCATGCCGGGCGTCGCGCGGCTGTCGGTCGAGGGCGCGGCGGCGGCGGCGAGGGAGGCCCGCGCGCTCGGAATTCCGGCCATCGCCGTCTTCCCGCACATCGACGGCGCCAAGAAGGACGCCCGCGGCAGCCTGGCGGCCGACCCAGACGGCCTGATCTCCCGCACGGTGAAGGCCATGAAGGACGCGGCGCCCGAGGTCGGCGTACTGTGCGACGTGGCCCTAGACCCCTTCACCGACCACGGCCACGACGGCCTGGTGGAGAACGGCCGCATCCTCAACGACGCAACGGTCGAGCGGCTGGTCGAACAGGCCCTGGTGCAGGCCCGCGCGGGCTGCGACATCCTCGCGCCGTCCGACATGATGGACGGTCGCTGCGGGGCGCTGCGGGGCGCCCTCGAGGCCGAGGGCCTGCAGGACGTGATGATCATGTCCTACGCCGCCAAATACGCGTCGGCCTTCTACGGCCCGTATCGCGACGCCATCGGCTCGGGAAAGCTCGGCACGGGCTCCGTCGACAATCCCGGCGACAAGAAGACCTATCAGATGGACTTCGCCAATTCGGACGAGGCCCTGCGCGAGGTCGCCCTGGACCTGGCCGAGGGCGCCGACATGGTCATGGTCAAGCCCGGCCTGCCCTACCTCGACATCGTCCGCCGCGTGGTCGACGCCTTCGCCGTGCCGACCTTCGCGTTCCAGGTCTCCGGCGAGTACGCCATGATGATGGCCGCCGCACGGAACGGCTGGCTGGACGAGGAGCGCGCCATCCTCGAGAGCCTGGGCGCCTTCAAGCGGGCCGGCGCCTCCGGCGTCATCACATATTTCGCCCCGCGCGCGGCGCGCCTGCTCGGCGCGTGATCATTCGGGTCGTCGGCGCGGTGATCCGCGACGATGCGGGTCGCCTGCTCACCGTCCGCAAGGCGGGCAGCACCATATTCATGCTGCCGGGCGGCAAGCCCGAGCCGGGGGAGGACGACATCGACGCCCTGCGCCGCGAACTTTTGGAGGAGCTTGGCGTCGCCCTGCACTCGGCGGTCCGGCTGGGCGCCTTCGAAGCGCCGGCCGCCAACGAGCCGGGGGCCCGAGTGCAGTCGAACGCCTATGTCGTGCAGATCGAGGGCGCGGTCGCTCCGGCCGCCGAGATCGCGGAGATTCGCTGGATCGACCCCGCCGCCCCCGATGCGCCCCTGGCGCAGCTGCTTCGGGACCATGTCCTGCCGGCGATCAGGTCGTGAAATAGGCGCTGGGCTTGTCCCAGCCGGGGAACTGCACGACCTCGACGAACCTGAGGCCGATCTTCTCCAGCACACGCCTGGACGCGGCGTTGTCCGGATTGGCGATCGCCACGATCCTGGCGAGGCCGAGGCGCTTGCGGGCATGCTGCAGCACGGCCGAGGCCGCCTCCTGGGCGTAACCCCTGCCCCAGGCGCGCTCCAGAAGCGCATAGCCAATGTCGACGTCGTCGAGTTCGTCGCGCTTCACCAAGCCGACGAGGCCGACTGGCGCGGCCTCGTCTGTCGCCGTCGCCAACCACATGCCGAAGCCGTGCTCGCGATAGCTGGCGGCGATCCGGTCCTCGATATAGCCGCGGGCCGCATCGAGGGTGCGCACGCCGCGGTCGCCGATCCCCTCGACGAAACCCCGCGAGGTCAGCAAT
>JAEYTM010000085.1 GCA_023434015.1 Pseudomonadota bacterium
GCCCAGGCGGGGGCCGAAGCCCGCGTGATGTCGCTCCACCTGCGACCGGACACGGCGATGACGGTCGCGAGCGTCAACGCCGCCGCCGCCGGCGCCACCTTGAAGCCGGGCGCCTGGACCCGCGTGCGCTGGGAGGGCGCGCAGCGGGGTCTGCGGCTGCTGCTGCGGCCGGGCGGCCCCGGGACGCTGGAAGTCCGCTATGCCGCGACCACGGACAACTGGCCGGCGGAGGCCGCGCCCCTGCCCGCGCGCCCTTCGGCGCTGATGCCCTTCGACCGTTCGGACACCACAGTGGTCACCGGATCGCGTCGCTACACTTGGTGATCGCGCCCATTTTGGCTAAGCGAAGCGGATGAGCGATCCAGACGTCGTGATCTATCACAACCCGGCCTGCGGGACCTCGCGCAACACCCTGGCGCTGCTGCGCGACAAGGGTGTCGAGCCGACCGTCATCGAATACCTCAAGGTCGGCTGGACCCGCGAACAGCTGGAGGACCTGCTCCGCCGGATGCAGGCCTCGGCCCACGACATCCTGCGGGTCAGGGGCACCAAGGCCGACGAACTGGGGCTCACCGACCCGGCGGCCTCGGACGCGGCGCTGATCGCGGCGATGATCGTCGATCCGGCGCTGGTGAATCGCCCTATCGTTGCGACGCCGAAGGGCGCGGCCCTGTGCCGGCCGGCGGAGCTGGCCCTGGGGCTGCTTTGAAGGCGTGACAATTCGACCAAGCGCGGGCCGCGCCGATTGCGGCCATCTTAACCGGGGCCTGGGGGCGGGCATAAAGACCACAGCTTTGCCGTGCGATATGTTAACCAGGCGCGGGCTAGTACGGGGGCGTGATGCAAGAGTTCGACCCGAGACGTTCGTCTTTCCGGATCGCACCGCGCGTGCTGATGGGCGCCAGCGGGCTGCTCGCACTCTTCTTCGCGTGGAAACTCACCGACAATCAGCTGACCCATCCGTCGACGCCGCCGCTGGACCCCGCCGTCGTCGCGGCCCTGCAGCACGCCGCCTTCACCCAGGCCGAGGCCCAGCCCGGCTTCGCCCGACCCGAGAATGTCGCCGTCAAGATCCGCCCGGGCGAGACCTTCGAGGCGGCGGTTCGCCGCGCCGGCGTCGCGCCTGAGGAAGCCCGCCAGGTCGTCGCCACCCTGGGCCAGGCCATGGACACGGTGCACATCAAGGCCGGCCTCGCCTTCGACGCCGCCATCGCCCGGCCGCACGCCGAAGAGGACGGCCAGGCGCGGCTGATCGGCCTGTCCCTGCGCACCGGCCCGGCCAGCGCCGTGACCGTATCGCGCACCTTCGACGGCGCGCTGCGCCTGCGCGAGCTGGACGAGGAAGTCCGCGAGGAGACCACCGTGGCGGCGGGCGAGATCCGCGGCTCGCTCTACGAGAGCGCCGCCAAGCTCGGCGCCACCCCGACAATCACCGCCGAGGTGGTGAAGCTGTTCGCCCACAAGATGGACTTCCAGCGGGATATCCAGCCCGGCGACGAGTTCCGTCTGGTGTTCGGGCGCAAGGTCACCGAAAGCGGCCGCACCATCGAGACCGGCGACCTGCAGTACGCCGAGCTGCGCGGCGTGAAGTTCTACCGCTTCGACCGCGATGGCGGCTCCGACTTCTTCGACGAGAGCGGCAAGAACATCAAAGGCTTCCTGCTGCGCACGCCGGTCGACGGCGCCCGGATCACCTCCTCCTTCGGCCGCAGGCGCCATCCGGTGCTCGGCTATACCCGCGCCCACCAGGGCGTCGACTTCGGGGCCGGCACGGGCACGCCCATCGTCGCCGCCGGCGACGGCGTGGTGCTGGAGGCGCGGCGCTGGTCCGGCTACGGCAACTGGCTGCGCATCCGCCACCCCGGCGGCTGGGACACCGGCTACGCCCACATCTCGCGCTACGCCAAGGGCATCAAGGCCGGCGCCAAGGTCCGGCAGGGCCAGGTCGTCGCCTATGTCGGCTCCACCGGCCTGGCGACGGGCCCGCACCTTCACTACGAGGTCTGGCGTGGCGGTCAGCGCGTGAACCCGATCGGCGCCAAGGTGCCGCAGGGCACGGTGCTGGGCGGCGCGGAGCTGGCGCGGTTCAAGGCCAACAAGGCCCGGATCGACACCCTGCTGGCCCGTGGCGGCGCGCAGAACACCACCCTCGCCATGGCCGACACGGCCGCCGCTTCTCCGGCCAGCCGCCGCTAGCTGTCGAAGACGATGACCGAGCGGGCGATCTCGCCCCGCTTCATCTCGGCGAACGCTTCGTTCACCTGCTCCAGCCGGATGCGGCGCGAGACCATGTCGTCGAGCTTCAGCCGGCCGGACATGTAGAAATCCACCAGCCGCGGCATGTCGACCGGGAAACGGTTGGAGCCCATCATCGAGCCCTGGATCCGACGCTCCCCCAGGAAGGCCGCGCCCATCAGCGAAATCGTCTGACCCACCGGGATCATGCCGATGATGTTGGCCGTGCCGCCGCGGCGCAGCATGTTGAACGCCTGCTCGGCGGTCTTCGCGAGGCCGATCGCCTCGAAGGCGTGATGGACGCCGCCGCGGGTCATTTCGATCACCTTCTTCACTGCGTCGCCGTCGGCCGCGCAGATGAAGTCGGTGGCCCCGAAAATCTTCGCCAGGTTCTCCTTTGCCGGCGACAGGTCGATGGCGATGATCCGGCCGGCGCCGGCGATGGCGGCGCCGTTGATCGCCGAGAGGCCGACGCCGCCGCACCCGACCACCGCCACCGTCTCGCCGGGCCTGACGCCGGAGGTGTGGATCACCGCCCCGACCCCCGTCGTGACCGAGCAGCCGATCAGGGCCGCCCGGTCCAGGGGCATGTCCTTGCGGATCGCGACGCAGGCATGTTCGTGCACCAGCATCTGCTCGGCGAATGAAGACAGGTTGAGGAACTGCGGCAGAGGGGCGCCGCCCTGGGTCAGCCTGGGCGGTTCATCGCTCCCCCGCTTGGTGTCCGGCGAGACGCACAGGCTCATGTGGCCCGTCAGGCAGTAGTCGCAATGGCCGCAATAGGCCGAAAGGCAGGTGATCACGTGGTCGCCGGGCTTCACCGTGCGGACCTCCGCGCCCACCGCCTCGACCACCCCGGCGCTCTCGTGACCAAGCACCGCGGGCAACGGATGCGGATAGGAGCCCTCGATGAAGTGGAGGTCCGAATGGCAGACGCCGGCGGCGACGGTGCGGATCAGCACCTCGTGCGGCCCCGGCTTGTCGATCTGCACATCCTCGATCTGGAGCGGCTTGCCCACTTCGCGCAGCACGGCGGCCTTCATCGCATCCTCCCGAGAACGGGTCCGCCGGCGCGGACCGCCGACAAACTTATCGCCGGTCAGGTGTTCGCGCCCAAGGCTTTTGCGTGAAACGGGTCGACAGGGACGCGCCCGGCCAGCAAGAGAAAACCTGTCCCCTCCGCCGGAGCTTCCATGGACGACGCGCAGACCGAGGCCAGACGGACGCCCATGCACGGCGCGCCCGAGGTGTTCCTCGCCTTCCTGCATCAGGGCATGACCGCCTTTGGCGGACCGGTCGCCCACCTGGCCTATTTTCGCCGCGAGTTCGTCGAGCGCCGGGGCTGGCTGACCGAGGGCGCCTACGCCGAACTTCTGGCGCTGTCCCAGTTCCTGCCGGGACCGGCGTCCAGCCAGCTCGGCATGGCCATCGGCCTGCGGCGCGCCGGCCTGGCCGGCGCCGTCGCCGCCTGGATCGGTTTCACCCTGCCCGCCGCCGTGGCGATGATCGCCCTGGCCTATGTGGCGCCCGTGCTGTCGCAGGCCTGGGGCGGCGGCTGGCTGCATGGCCTGAAGGTCGCCGCCGCGGCGGTGGTGCTGCATGCGCTGGCGACCATGGCCCGGACCCTGGCGGTCGGGCCGGTCCGCGCCGGCATGGCGATCGGCGCCGCCGCGGGCCTGATCATCACCCAGGGGCCCGTGGCGCAGATCTTCGCCCTCGGCGCGGGGGCCCTGTTCGGCGCCGCCCTGTTGCGCGACACCGCTGCGGGGCCGGCGGACGATCCCGTGACGCTGGTGGTCCGCCCCCGCACCGCGATCGCAGCCCTGGCGATTTTCGCGGTCCTGCTGGCCGGACTGCCCTTCGCCGCGGCGGCGCTGCAGAACCCGACCCTGGGCATGGCCGGGGTCTTCTACCGCACGGGCGCCCTGGTGTTCGGCGGGGGCCATGTGGTGCTGCCGCTGCTGCAGACCGAGATCGTCGATCGCGGCTGGCTCGACCGGGACACATTCCTGGCCGGCTATGGCGCGATGCAGGCCCTGCCGGGTCCGCTGTTCAGTTTCGCCGGCTTCGTCGGGGCGGCGCAGGAGTTCGCCCCCGGAGGCTGGCGGGGCGGGCTGGTGGCGGTGACCGCGATCTTCCTGCCCAGCCTGCTGCTGATCGTCGGGGTGCTGCCGTTCTGGGACCGGCTGAAGGCGCGCCCCGGCGCACGCGGCGCCCTGGCCGGCGTCAACGCCGTGGTGGTCGGACTGCTGGCGGCGGCGCTTTGGGACCCGGTGCTGACCGGCACGGTGCAGCGGCCGACCGACTGGGCGCTGGTGGCCGCGGCCTATGTGTTCCTGGCCGTCGCCCGCCTGCCCCCCTGGCTGGTGGTGATCGGCTTCGCGGCGGCGACCGGCCTGCTGCTCCGCTAGACCGGCGCCAGCGGCCGGGGAAAGGCCGCCGCCCGCGGCGGCCGCACCCAGCCGGGCAGGCGCGGCAGCCGGAAGGTCCAGGTCCGGCGGGGCGGAATGCAGGCCTCCAGGGCGGCGATCAGCTGGTCCGCCGGCCCGTCGTTCAGGAAATGGTTGGCGCCGGCGGTGCGCACGAAGTTGATCGGCTGGCGCGTCGGAGTTTCGGTGGCCAGGCGCTCGGCCACCTCTATGGGGGCGAAGTCGTCCCTGTCGCCGTGGATCATGTGGATCGGGATGCGCAGGCCCATCAGGGCCCGCCTGGCGTGGACCAGTTGCGGCCGCTGGGCCGTGACCTCGACCACGGCGTGACGCAGGTCGCGCGGGATCACCTTCAGGGCCCTTCCGCCCATGTCCACCAGCCAGCGGGCGGTGGGACCGGTCTCGCCGAAGAAGCCGGACAGCAGCACCAGGCCGGCGACGCTGCGCGGGTTGTTGGCCGCCATCAGCGAGGCGATGGCCGCGCCGTAGCTCTGCCCGACCAGCAGCACCTGCTGGCCCGGGGCCGCCTTCAGCACGGGCGCCAGGGCCTCGGCCTGGATGCGGATGTCGGTCACCGGCTCGAACGGCTCGGAGCCCGCGTAGCCGGGCCGGTCGACAACGATCATCTCCCGGTCCTGGGGCAGTTCGGCCAGGGTCTCGGCCCAGTATTCGGCCCAGGACGGGGCGCCGGTGACGACCACGATCTTCCAGGGCGCAGGCGTGTCGCGGGGAGTCTCCAGGGCCGAGATCGACCAGCCGTGTCCGCCGCCGGCGGTGAAACGGGTCCGTCGCACCACCGTTTCCGGATAGTCGGCGGAGGTCGGCGCATGCTCGGTGCGCTTGCGGGCCGCGCTCTCGAAACAGGCCCAGCCCATCGCCAGGACGCCTTTCGGCCGTTTTCGCAAGTCGGAGGTCTCCTCACCATGGACTCTCAGGTGAGAAGGCAAACGCGCGTTTCACGGCTTGGTTCGGCCGCGACCCGCGTTGAGGTCAAGGTTAGGGTCCGAGCGTGGCCCTGACGCCACGCGAAATGTGCTCAGGCCGCCATCCGCGCCTTGAACACGCCCGACGGCAGCCGCGCCGCGCGGACCGGGTGGATGAAGAAATAGTCCTTCCACGGCACGTCGGGGACCACCGTGGTCCGCTCCTCCAGGCGGTCGCCGTTCAGGGCGAACATGCGGTAGCCGCGGTCGCGGAACAGCTCCACCACCGCGTCGGCGGAGCCGCCGAAGCGGGCCGCCAGCATGTGCGGATGGATCTCCAGCAGGACGTGGGGCCTGTCGCGGTCGAGGATTTCCCTGGCGCCTTCCAGCGCCCGCTGCTCGGCGCCCTCGATGTCCATGCGGATGAAGTCCACGCGATCGATGGCGTTGTCGCGACAGTAGTCGTCCAGGGTGATCACCGGCGTCGGCTGCAGCTCCGAACCCTGGTCCTCCAGGTCCGGCCGCGCGGCGCCGTTGGGGGCGGTCTCGGCGACATAGGCGTAGGCCCGCCCCATCCGGCCGGACATCTTCTTCGGCGTCACCAGCAGAAGGTCGCCCGGCTTGTCGGAAACCGCCGCGTGGACCGGCGTCACCCGGTCGGCGATGCGGTGCCAGGCCATGCAGGTCTTCAGCACCTCGAAGGTGAAGGCCGACGGCTCGAAGGCGTGGATGCGGGCCTTCGGCGCCACCTGGGTCATCACGTAGGAGTGCCGGCCGTCGCTCGCCCCGACGTGCAGGCAGACCGGCGCCCCGGACAGCAGATCCGCCAGATAGGGCGTCTCAGGCTCGTGCTTCGACCACCTGAGGTTCCGCCGCCAGGCTCTGAAGGCGTGACCCAGTACACGTAGCGAAGGCATCCAAACTCCTCGAGTCGCCCGTGCCGACTTAGGCCGCGTCGCGCACGACCGTCATCATGTAGTTCACGTCCGCGTCGCCGGATTGCGACCAGCGCCCGGACAGCGGATCAAACACGACGCCGAACGGCCCGTCCACGATCACCGGCTCGCCGGCCAGGAAACCTCTCAGTTCTTCGGGCTTGAGGAACTTCCGCCAGTCATGCGTGCCGGCCGGCACCCAGCGCAGCACATACTCCGCCCCGATCTTCGCCAGGGCCAGGGCCTTGAGCGTGCGGTTGAGGGTGGCGACGATCATCAGCCCCCCCGGCGCCAGCAGGCGCGAGCAGCTGCGCAGGTACTCTCCCGGATCGGCGACGTGCTCGATCACCTCCATGTTGAGCACAACGTCGAAGGGCCCGGCCCCCGCGGCCAGCAGGTCCTCGGCCGTCGAGCAGCGGTAGTCGATGTCCAGCCCCTGTTCGGCGGCATGGGTGGAGGCGGTGCCGATGTTGCGTTCGGAGGCGTCGACGCCGGTGACCTGGAAGCCCAGGCGGCGCATCGGCTCCGACAGCAGGCCGCCGCCGCAGCCGATGTCCAGCAGCCGCAACCCCTCGAACGGCCGCCGGGCCGCGCCGTCACGCTGGAAGTGATTCACCGCCTGGTCGCGGATGAAGCCGAGCCTGGCCGGGTTGAACCTGTGCAAAGGCGCGAACTTGCCCTTCGGGTCCCACCATTCGGCGGCGATCCGCGAGAACCGTTCGACCTCGGCAGGATCGATGCTCGATCGGGCTTGCGCTTGGGAACTCATGCCCCCTCTTAACGCCCCGCAAGCGGTTCGCGAAGTGCGAGGGCGTTGCGGCGCGGCGGCCACCCCGCTAGAAGGCACCGCCCTTCGCAAGCGCTGCAACAGAGTTCGGCCCGCAATCGTGTCCAATTCCCGGCTGGTGATGAAATTCGGCGGCACGTCCGTGGCCGACCTGGAGCGTATCCGGCGCGTGGCGCGCCTGGTGAACGCCGAGGTCCAGGCCGGACACCGCGTGGCCGTGGTCGTGTCCGCCATGGCCGGCAAGACCAACGAGCTGGTCGCCTGGACCGATGGCGCCGGCGCCGCCGCCCAGGGCCTGCCCCCGTCCGACGACGAATACGACACGGTGGTGGCGTCCGGCGAACAGGTGACCGCCGGCCTGCTGGCCATGACCTTGCGCAACATGGGCGTCGACGCCCGCTCCTGGCTGGGCTGGCAGATTCCGATCATCGCCGACGACGCCCACGGGCGCGCGCGGATCGACGACATTCCGCCCGACGCCCTGATGGCGGCCATGGACGGCGGTCAGGTCGCGGTGATCGCCGGCTTCCAGGGCGTGACCCGGGACGGCCGCATCGCCACCCTCGGGCGCGGCGGCTCCGACACCAGCGCGGTGGCCATCGCCGCGGCGGTGAAGGCGGTGCGCTGCGACATCTACACCGACGTGGACGGGGTCTACACCACCGATCCGCGCATCGAATCCAAGGCCCGGCGGCTGTCGAAGATCTCCTATGAGGAGATGCTGGAGATGGCCTCCCTGGGCGCAAAGGTGCTGCAGACCCGCAGCGTCGAGCTCGCGATGGCGAAAGGCGTGCCGGTGCGGGTCCTGTCGAGTTTCGTCGAGCCGGGCGAAGCCCCCGGTCAGGGCACCATCGTGTGCGACGAGGAGGAAATTGTGGAAAAGCGGATCGTGAGCGGCGTGGCCTACAGCCGCGACGAGGCGAAGATCAGCCTCTTCGGCCTGCCGGACCATCCGGGCGTGTCGTCGGAGATCTTCGGACGTCTGGCGGACGCCAACGTCAATGTGGACATGATCGTCCAGAGCAAGGCCCGCACGGCCGACACGGCGAACATGGAGTTCACCGTCGGCAAGCGTGACGCCCAGCGCGCGGTCGATATCGTCCGCGCCGCCCAGCCGCAGATCGGCTTCGACGACGTGGCGGTGAACGAGGATGTCGCCAAGGTGTCGGTCATCGGCGTCGGCATGCGCAGCCACACCGGCGTCGCCAAGTCGATGTTCCAGGCCCTGGCCGACAAGGGCGTCAACATCCAGGTGATCTCCACCTCGGAGATCAAGATCAGCGTGCTGATCGACGCCGCCTACACCGAGCTGGCGGTGCGCGCCCTGCACGCCGCCTACGGCCTGGACCAGCTCTAGGCCCGCTCCGCCGAACCGGTCAGCCGCCAGGCGCCCCAGGCGCCGGCGAGGGCCAGCGGGACCACCGCCACGAACACCCAGAACGCCGACGCGCGCGCGCTGGCGTCCGTCAGGCCTTGCGAGAAACCCGCCAGGTTGGCGGCGACCCCGGAGATGGCGGCCCCCGCCGCCGCGCCGGTCTGGCGCACCGCCATGATCGCCGAGGAGCCGATCGCCCGGTCCTCGTCCGACAGGGCCGCGAGCAGGCGGCGGCTCATGAACGCCCAGGAGAAGCCGAAGGCGACCCCCATCAGCGAGCCGCCGGCGATCACCCACAGCAGGCGCCCGTCGGCCAGGGTCCAGGCGAGGATCGCCAGGCTGGCGATCAGGCACAGCGCGCCGAACCGGATCCAGCGCACCTCCCACCGGCCGACCGCGCCGGCGACCGCGATGGCGGCCACGGTCCAGGCCAGCGACTCGGCCCCCACCACATAGCCGGCCCAAAGCGGGCTGAAGCCGCGAAGCTGCTGCAGCACCGCGGGTCCGTAGATGGCGAAGCCCATGGACGCGGCGGTCATGGCGAACATGGCGAAATAGCCCGCGCCGCAGACCGTCGTCAGGTCTCCCGCCCGATGCGGCATGAGCCGGACGCGGGCCCGCGCGTCGATCCACAGCACCAGGGCGAGGATGGCGATCCCCGCCGCCACCAGGCCGACGGACAGGAGCGCGGCGCCGGCCATGTCGGCCACGGCGATCGCCCCGACGCCGACCGCCAGAACCGCCAGCTGCAGCCAGGGAACGCCCGGCCCGCCCTCCGCCCTGGACGTACCGCGCAGCAGCAGCGGCGCGGCGGCGCTGAACACCACGGCCTGGACGGCGAACAGCCAGAAGACGTCGCGCCAGTCCCCGATCTCCAGCACCAGACCGCCGAACAGAGGCCCCAGGAGGGTGGCGATCCCCCAGATGAAGGTCACCGCCGAGAACACCCGCGCCAGATGCCGTTCCGGGAACAGCAGGGCGATCGCCACCATGGCGAAGCCCGAGATCCAGCCGCTGCCGAAGCCCTGCACCGCCCGGCCGATGAGGAAGGTCCCGATGTCGGGGGCGAGCGCGCTCATCACGCAGCCCAGCGCCATGACCCCACCGGCGAAGGCGGTGGCCGAGCGCAGGCCGAATATCTCCGACAGACGCCCGGCGCTGGCCCCGGCCAGGATGGCGCCGACGAGGAACCCGGCGGTCGCCCAGCTGAAATAGGCGTAGCCGCCCAGGTCGGCGCCGACGCTCGGCATGATGGTCGCCGTGACCAGCGCGTCCGCGGCGTTGAGCCAGACGCCGAGACAGATCAGCGCCAAGCGGGGCGCCCGCCCTGCCGCCAGCAGATTGCCCCAGCCGTTGGATTGCCCGCCTTGCGTGTCGCTCATCGCCGCGCTTTAGCCCAGGCTTTCGCTGGCGGCGACCTTGCACCGGCGGCGCCTGGTCCCGGACTCAGGCGTCAAGAGTCGCGTTCGCCCTCTTTCCGTCTGCGTTTGGACACGTAAAGCTGCTAGGGGAGCGCCAACGACAGGGAGGGCGACGCCGCAAGATGGCGATTCCAGGCGTGGCGATACGGGGCCAGCGGAGCCTGCTGCGGCAGATCCGGGAGGCGCTGGCCGGGGGCGGACCCGCCCAGGCGCGCCTCGACATGGTCGTTCGCATCATCGCCGGCTCGATGGTCGCCGAGGTCTGCTCGCTCTACATGCGACGCGCCGGCGGCGAGATGGAGCTGTTCGCCACCGAGGGCCTCGACACCGCCGCCGTCCACGTCACCCGCATGAAGCCGGGCGAGGGCCTGGTCGGCGAGATCATGAAGCTCGGCCGACCGCTGAACCTGGCCGACGCGCCGGAGCACCCGGCCTTCTCCTACCGCCCGGAAACCGGCGAAGACCCCTACCACGCCTTCCTGGGCGTGCCGTTGCTGCGCGGCGGGCGCGCCATCGGCGTCCTGGTGGTCCAGAACCGCACGGAGCGGGTCTACACCGACGACGAGGTCGAGGACCTGCAGATCGTCGCCATGGTGCTGGCCGAGATGGTGGCCGGCGGCGAGCTGATCGGCGAGGACGAACTCAAGGGCGTCGAGATCGCGCCCCACCGCCCGGAGCGCCTGAAGGGCGCGAAGTTCGCCGACGGCCTGGCCTACGGCGTCGTGGTGCTGCACGAGCCGCCGGTCGCGCCCTCGCAACTGCTGTCGGACGACGTGGTCGCCGAGGAGGCCCGGCTGACCGAGGCCATCGCGGCCCTGCAGGCCCAGATCGACACCATGCTGGAGGGCCAGCACGGCCTGGTGGAGGCGTCCTACGAGGTTCTCGAAACCTACCGCATGTTCGCCCACGACCGCGGCTGGAACCGCAGCCTGCAGGACGCGGTCCGCAACGGCCTGACCGCCGAGGCGGCGGTGGAACGGGTCCGGTCCGAACACCGCGCGCGGCTGGGCCAGGCGCGCGACCCGTACCTGCGCGAACGGCTGCACGATCTGGAGGACCTCAACGACCGGCTGCTGCGCCACCTGAGCGGCGAGGCCCATGTGGTCCGCGAACTGCCGGAGAACGCGATCCTGATCGCCCGCAACCTCGGGCCGGCGGACATCCTGGAGTACGATCGCACCCGCCTGCGCGGCATCCTGCTCGAGGAGGGCTCGGCCGCCAGCCATGCCGGCATCGTCGCCCGGGCGCTCGACATCCCGTGCGTCGGCCGCCTGCCGGGCCTGCGCGACCGGGTCTCCGAAGGCGATCCGGTGATTGTCGACGCTGAGACCGGCGAGGCCTATCTGCGCCCGCGCGCCGACGTGGTGAAGGCCATCCAGGCGCGGATCGACGTCCGCGCCCAGCGCCGCGCCGAGTTCGCCAAGCTGCGCGACACGCCCGCCTTCACCCGCGACGGCGCCAAGATCGCCCTGCTGATGAACGCCGGGCTCGACGTCGATCTCGACATCCTGGCCGAGACCGGCGCGGAGGGCATCGGCCTGTTCCGCACCGAGTTCCAGTTCATGGTCGCCGAGGAGATGCCGCGGTTCAACGCCCAGACGGCGCTCTATTCGCGGGTGATGGACGCCGCCGGCGACCAGCAGGTGACCTTCCGCACCCTCGACCTCGGCGGCGACAAGGTGCTGCCGTACATGGAGGCAGAGCGCGAAGATAATCCCGCGCTGGGCTGGCGGGCGATCCGCATGGGCCTCGACCGCCCCGGCCTGCTGCGCCTTCAGCTCCGCGCCCTGATCGCCGCCGCGCGGGGCCGGCCGTTGCGGATCATGTTCCCGCTGGTGGCCAGCTGCGACGAGTTCCGCGCCGGCCGGGCGCTGGTCGACACCGAGGTGGCCTGGGCTCAGCGGCGCGGGCGCCCGGCGCCGTCGCGCCTGGACGTGGGCGCAATGATCGAGGCGCCGTCGCTGATCTGGCATCTCGACGCCCTGCTGCCGATGACCGATTTCGTCTCGGTCGGCACCAACGACCTGATGCAGTACATGTTCGCCGCCGACCGCGGGAACCCGCGGGTGTCGGACCGCTACGACCCTCTTTCGCCGCCGTTCCTGCGCGCCCTGGAGGCGATCCAGCGCGCCTGCGCCGAGACCGGCACGCCGGTGTCGATCTGCGGCGAGATGGCTGGCCGGCCCCTGGAGGCCTTCACCCTGGTCGCCCTCGGCTTCGAGCGCCTGTCGATGCCGCCGGCCGGGATCGGCCCGGTCAAGCAGATGGTGCTTTCCTGCGATCGCGAGGCAGCCCGGCGGGGGGTGTCCGCGTTGTTGAAGGGGTCGGCGGGATCGGTTCGCAACGAAATCGAAACCCTCGCCCGCAAAATCTATCTGTCGGTATGAGAATCACCGACGCCGCGTGACCGAATACCGCATTGAGTGCTCGCGTAACGCATGTTACCTGGATTTCATCACTAGAACTCCCGCGATTGACGGCTTCGGGGGCGGGCTCGGTGGTGTTGGGGCCAGGCAAGTTCGGGAGTGAGAGTGGCCATGCCGCTCGATACTGGTAGGATTACCGAATTGCAGCTGGACGGGGAGGATGGCCGAGAGCCGCTTTCCGTCGAATCCTACGCGCCCGATCTCCATTCCGGTTCAGATATTGGCCAGGCGCTGAAAGCCATCCGCGAATTTCGCGGCCTGTCTGTCGAGCAGGTGGCCGAGATCACCCGCGTCCGCCGCGCATATCTTGCCGCCATCGAGGAGATGCGGCTCGAGCTGCTGCCCTCCCGCCCGTTCACCATCGGCTATATCCGCGCCTACGCCGACGCGCTCGGCCTCGACGGAGAGGCCGCGGTCGAGCGCTTCAAGGCCGAGGAGCCGGTGCTCGACGAGCCGCTTCGCGAGCCGGTCGGCGTCACCCGCGAGCGCGACCCGAGGCTGACCGCCATCATCGTCGCCGTTCTCCTGCTGGCCGCCGCCGTCGGCCTCTGGAACGTGGCCCAGCGGGCCATGGCCGACAGCGCCCCGCCGCCGGCGACGGCGTCCGCCACCGCCGCCGCCAAGGCGCTGGCCTCGGCCGAGGGCGGCCCGGTCTCCCTGGGCGCGCCCCTCCCCGCGCCGGTCGAATCCACCACCCCTGCGC
>JAEYTM010000106.1 GCA_023434015.1 Pseudomonadota bacterium
CCGCCGACCTGATCGAGCAGTTGCTGGACGATCCCGCCTCCGGGCGCGCCCTGGGCCAGCGCGCCCGCGCCCGCATCCGCACGCACTTCTCCTATCGCGCGATCGGCCTGAGATATCTCGAACGCCTGGAGCGGATGGGCGTCTAGCGGCGTTCTATGACCGCCTCTAAGGTGGCGTGGGGGCTCACCGAACGCGAGCGGAGACAGACTGAATGAGTGGATTACAGGCGGACGCCCTGCTCACCGGCTTCCCCAAGACCCGTCCGCCCATTCCGCCCCGGCTGCAGGAGATCTACGCCAGCCAGTACAAGGAGAACCGCGACGGCGCGACGCGCGCCGCCTCGCTGGCCCAGCGCCTCGAACGCTGGCTCCACCTGCAGGTCGCCGAGGACGTGGCGGACGGCCAGATCGCCGACACCCTGGAGCTGGGCGCCGGCACCCTCAACCAGCTTGAGTACGAACCGGCAGGCGGCGCCTACGACATCGTCGAGCCGTTCACCGAACTCTTCCAGGGCAGTCCCGACCTGCATCGCGTGCGCGACGTCTTCGCCGACATGGCCGAGGTGCCGGCCGACCGGCGCTACGACCGCATCACCAGCGTTGCGGCGCTGGAGCACATCTGCGACCTCCCGCTGGTCCTCGCCCGCGCGGCCCGGCTGCTGAAGCCCGGCGGCGTACTGCGCTCGGCCATTCCCAGCGAGGGCGGCATGCTCTGGACACTGGGCTGGATGGCGACCACCGGCCTGGAGTTCCGCCTGCGCCACGGCCTCGACTACGGCCTGCTGATGCGCCACGAGCACGTCAACACGGCCGGCGAGATCGAAGCCCTGATCCGCACCCTGTTCGAGGACGTGGAGATCCGCAGCTTCGGCGTCGGGCGCCAGCTCTCGCTCTACCGGTTCAGCGCGGCGCGCCGTCCACGGCTCGAGGTCGCCGAGGCCTGGGAGAAGCGCTTCTCGCCCTGACCCGCCCGGCCTTGCGGCCGAACGATGGGTCGAGGGTCAGGTAGAGCAGGCCGGTCATGGCGGCGAGGTCGAGCAGGTAGAGGTAGCGGTAGTCGCAGGCCACCGAGATCGGCAGGAAGCTCGCCGCGAAGGCCAGCGCGCCAAGCTGCAGGGCGATGATCATCCGGTCCGCGGGGTCGCGGCGCAGCAGCAGCAGGCCCGCCACCGCCAGGGCGACGATGGCCCAGGTCAGGTGCGAGTAGATCGGCGTGCCGAAGAACCGCTGCGCGTAGTTTCCGAGCGCCTGGTCCTGCCGCTCGACGCCGTCGGTCAGCGCCAGCGCTTCGACCATGTCGGCCGGGCCGCTCACCCCCACCCAGACCGGCAGGCACATCTGCAGGTCGGGCGTCAGGGCCGTCCAGCGGAACACGTCGATGCGGTGCGCCAGATAGGCGCCGCTGTGGGAGGTGAGCACTTCGCGCCACTGGGCGGCCATCACCGCGTCCGGCGTCCGCCACAACGCCTGGCGGAACGGCGCCTCCAGATCGAGGGTGTCGATCCTCGACGGGGTATAGAGGCGGGCGGCATTCCCGACGATGGTTGCGCGCCCCGCCGGGTTGTTCGCCCCGATGACGTCGAGGGTGATCGCCGGGTCGCGGGCCGCCGCCCCGACCACGTCGTAATGCTGCAGGATGCGCACGGCGGCGTCTTCGCGCAGGTTCGCCGGCGTCGCCTGCGGCCGGGAGGCCAGGCTGATCAGGCCGCCGAAGACGACGACCGCCGCAAGCGCGCCCGCGGCCCAGGCGAGCCGCCCGCGCAGCGTCCCCGGCGTCGCCCAGGCCAGCCCGGCCAGGGCGGCCAGCACCGCCACCAGCCCGTTCTGGCGGACCATGGCGGCCAGCGCGAGACAGGCCAGGCCGGCGACGACGGGCAACCAGGGCCTCGCCTCCCGGGTCACCGCATGGGCCAGCATGACGAAGCCGGCGATGGTCAGGTTGGCGAACAGCACGTCGCGCCAGACGATGCCCTGATAGAGCAGCATCTGCGGCGTGAGCACCACGGCCAGGGCGACGAGCGGCGCCAGCCACGAGGCGCGGCCCCGCAGGCCCGGCAGCGACATCAGGCTGAACGCCAGCAGGGCGGCGGAGGCGGTCACGTAAAGCCCCGTGCCCTTCACCAGGCCGTCGAACAGCGACAGCACCCACGAGAAGGCGACCGGCGCCCAGGTCTGGCGCACCCCGGTGCGCGCCTCCTGCAGGGCGACCACCGAATCCAGCGACATCTGCCCCGGCAGATTGGCGGCGAGCATGGCCAGCAGCCCCGCGGCCAGCACCAGGCGGAAGGCCTTAACCGAACTCCCCTCCGTCGGCGGCGGTCGTGATGTCATGGCGCCCATTGCCTCCCGCCCTTCACGCGCCAGCCCGACGTCGCCTGGATCCCAGCGACGGCGGGTGGAGCGCGAGATAGACCAGCCCCACCATGGCGGTGAGATCCTGCAGGTACAGGTACCGGTAGTCGCAGGCGATGGAGACGATGAGGAAGCTGGCGGTGAAGGCCAACCCGCCCAGCAGCAGGCCCGCGACGGCGATGTCCGCAGGCCTCCTGCGCAGCAGCAGGACGCCCGCCGTCAGCAGCGCCGCGACGGCGAAGGCGACGTGGGAGAACACCGGCGTATCCAGGTACCAGCTGGCGTAGTTCGCCAGTTCGCTGTCCGCCGGTGTGCGGCGGGTCTGCAACCCCACCGGATCGAGCTTCGACAAGGGCGCGTCGATCCCCACATAGACCGGCATGCACCGGTCCACGTCCGGCGTCATGAACACCCAGCGGAAGTCCTCCAGCCGCACCCGCGCGTAGAGCAACGGCTCCGTGAGCACGAGTTCGCGCCACTGCCGGGCGATCAGGTCCGGATGCACGCTGGTCAGGGCGGCGCTCAGTTCGCGGTCGCGCGTGATCCAGTCGACGCGGTCGCCGGAATAGACGGCCGGACTGCGCCGCCGGATGACCTCGACGGCGTCCGGCCGGGCCCGCGCCAGCACGTCGAGCGGATAGTCCGGGTCCATGGCCGCGGCCCCGACCAGGTCGTAGGTCTGGACGATCTGCAGGCCCTGGCTGATCGAGCTTTCCCCGCCGGGATCCTGAAGCCTGGTGGCCCCGCTGATGGTCTGGGCGACGATCAGCACAGCGACCAGCCCGCCGACGCCCCAGGCGAGGCCGCGCCGCCAGCCGCCGGCGCTGGCGATCCACCCCAGGGCGACGGCCAGCAGCACCACCACCACGACGCCGTTCTGACGCACCAGGCTGGCCAGGGCGAGCAGCACCGCGGCGGCGGCCAGAAAGCCCCAGCGGCGGGGCGCATCGCTCCATCTGTGGGCCGCCTGCGCGAGGCACACCCCGCCCGCCACGGCCGCGTTGGCGCACATCACGTCCTTCCAGACCACCGCCTGGTAGATCAGCACCTGGGGCGTGACCAGCAGGAGGGCGGCGACCGCCACCCCCAGCCAGCTGGGACGCTCGCCCAGGTCGGCGAGGCCCACAAGGCTGAGCGACAGCAGCAGGCCGCTGGCGACCACATAGAGGGCGGTGCCCGGCACGACGCCGTCGAAGAAGGCCAGCAGCCAGGCGTAGACCGGCGGCCCCCACGTCTGGCGGACTCCGAGATAACCCTCGTGCAACTGCGCCGCCGAGTCGTAGGACATGTGTCCAGGCAGGTTGGCGCCCAGCATGAGCAGGAAGCCGGCGGCGACCACCGCACGCAGCGTATCGCGCGCATTCCAACCCAGCAGTCGCGCCGCCATGCCGTCCCCCGACCTCCCGATCCGCCGTTGGTAGGATGCGGGCTTTGCCGTGAGAAGGGGAAATCGGCCGCCCTCTTGGCCCTCCCCCGCAATCATGATGACTTGCGCGCCATGAACGCCGACGCCTTCGAAATCCGCCGGTCGGGAACCGGACCCGACCTGCTGGCCGCCTATGGCGACCTGCTGGATCGCGTCTTCGGCGCCAGCCGCAAGTTCAGCGCCGACGCGCTCGCCTGGCGCTACCGGGACAATCCCGCCGGAGAAGTGGTCGGCGCCGACGCCTGGGACGGTCCGCGGCTGGCGGCCCACTATGTGACCTGTCCGGTCGAGGCCCATATCGACGGACGGCTGACCAAGGGCCTGCTCTCGCTGAACACCGTGACCGATCCGGACTATCAGGGCCGCGGCCTGTTCACCCGCCTCGCGGACGCCACCTATGCCCAGGGCGCGGCGGCCGGCTACCAGTTCGTCATCGGGGTGGCGAACGCCAACAGCACGCCGGGCTTCCTGCGCAAGCTGGGCTTCCAGGACGTCGGCCGCCTGCACGCGGGGGTGCTGGCCCGACCGCCGCGCCGTTTCGGGCCGGCCGCCGTGCAGTACGCCGGCGCCTGGCGCGAGGATCTGCTGGCCTGGCGCCTGGCCAATCCGGCGGGCCGCTACCGGGTCGCGCGGCGGGGCGATCTGCTCGCGGTTTCCGCCGCCACCGAGGTCCCGTTCGTGCGCTGCACAGCCTTTCTGCCCGACGTCGCGACGTCCCTCGCCGTGGCGTCCGCGGCGCCGCTCGCGGCCAGCCTGTTCATCGGACTGGAGCCTCGCATCGACCTTCGTCGCCACGGTCTGCTGCCGGTGCCCGAGCGCCTGCGTCCCTCGCCGCTGAACCTGATCTGGCGCAGCCTCGGCCCGGACGCGCCGACCCGGCTTCGGCCCGACGCGGTCGCGCTGAACTTCCTCGATTTCGACCCGTATTAGGCATGGCGACCGTCTACATCCTGGCGCACTTCGACGACGAGTACTTCGCCTACCCCCTGCTGACCGCCGCCGCGCGGGACGGTGTGGACCAGTACTTCTTCTACGTGGCCGACTATCCGGATCCCGAGGTGGCGGCGCGCCGATATGCCGAGACCCGCGCCTTCCTCGGCGCCTTCGGCGTCGATCCCGACCGGGCCGTCCATGTCGGCCGGGGCACGGGGGCGATGGACGGCGGCGCGCACCGCACGCTCGACGCGGTCTATGCCGCGCTCTCCAGGGCGGCCGCCGACGTTGGCCCGGTGGAGCGGATCGTGGTCACCGCCTGGGAAGGCGGCCATGTGGATCACGACATCTGCGCCTTGCTGGCGGCCAGGCTGTCCAGCGAGGTCGGCGAGCCTCCCGTCGAGACGATCAGCTACTACAACGGCGTCGGCCTGCCGGGCCCGCTGTTCCATTGCGGCCGGCCGCTCGCCGAGAACGGGCCCGTGGAACGGCGCCGGCTGAAACCGGGCGAGTGGCTGCGATGGATGGCGGCGGTCCGGTTCTTCCCCTCGCAGGCGGGCACCTGGATCGGCCTATGGCCGATGATGTTCGCCGCCTATGCGCGTCGCGGCTACGCCACCCAGCGGCTGGACATGGCCCGCATCCGCGAGCGTCCGCACGGCGGGCGGCTGTTCTACGAGCGCCGGTTCCGCGTTCCTTACGAGGAGGTCGCGGCGGCCCGCGACGCCTTCCTGAAGCCCTAGGCGCGGCCCTGCATGGCCAGGAAGAAGCCGCAGAGCATCAGGACGTAGCCGGCGGCGAACTGCCAGCCGAGCTGTTCCTTGAACACCAGCCAGGCCATCAGCGGCACGAGACCCGAGCCGATGATCGAAAAGGCGTAGGCCGTCGACAGGTGGACCCGGGTCAGGATGTAGAACCAGAACAGGGCGGTCAGCCCGTACCAGGCGAAGGCGGCGATCAACGGCCAGTTGGTCGCCAGCCGCACCACCAGCGGGCCCGAGAGCCGCTCGCTGTAGACCGCGGCCCACTTGAACAGGGTCTGGCCGATCGGCAGCGCCAGCGAGAAACCGAGGCAGAGCAGGATATCCCTGAGACTCATCGGGCTTCCTCGTCGGCTTCCATCTGGGCGACGGCGCGCAGGTAGGGGTGGATCGGCCGGGAGGGTACGTTCAGCACGTCGAAGTTCAGCGCCTGGAGCAGGAACTGGGCGCCCAGGATCACCGGCAGGGCCGCGGCCATCACCACGCCCGCCGAGGCAACCTGGCCGGGCGTGCGGGTCGCCAGATAGTGGAGGGCGTAGCCGATCCCGAAGGCCACGGAGGCCAGTCCCGCCACCAGCTCAAGACTGGCGGCGTGGAAGTCGCGGACGAAGTACTGGCCGAGGATCCGGCGCAGGAAGTTGCGCAGGTGCTTCAGGGCGAAGGGGACGATCACCGCCCCGATCCGCAGGTTCGACACCTCGTCGCCGTAGCGCGACGCCATCGGCACGTCGCGGACCACCGCCCGCAGGGTGCCGAGATGATAGAGCAGATCGGTCTCGAAGAAGAACCGGCGCGAGATCCGCTTCTCCATGACCAGCTGCGCGACCTGCGCTTCGATGGCGGTGAACCCGTTGGTGGGATCGAAGATGCCCCAGTACCCGGTCGACAGCTTGGCGGCGAAGCTGAGGCCGGCGTTGCCGAACACCCGGATGCCCGGCATCTGCCGCAGATGGCTGATCGAGGTGAAGCGGTTGCCCTTGGTGTAGTCCGCCTCGCCCAGCAGGATGGGGGCCACCAGCTGCGGCACGTAGCCGAGGTTCATCTGGTCGTCGCCATCGACCTTCACCAGCACCTGCGCCCCGCGACGGGCGGCCTCGGCGTAGCCGGCCATGGTCGCGCCGCCGACGCCCTGGTTCTGCGCCAGCCGCACCACCACCACGCGCGGATCGATGTTGTTGGCCTCGATGAAGTCCGCCGATCCGTCCGGGCAGGCGTCGTCCACGCAGACGATGCCCTCGATCCACGGCGGCGCCTTGCGGATCACCGAGAGGATATGGGCGGTGACCTTGTAGCAGGGCACGACCAGCCAGATTCCGGCGTCGTCCAGCTTCGGCGTGAAAGCCCTGCGCCGGTCGTCGGAGGAAGCCGCGTCGCGCGGGAGCTGGTCGATCGAGGTCATCAATGTGATCCGCCTGGCAGGTTCGGCTAACACGGAAGTCCCCGCCGTGGCAAAACCCCGGGCCGGCCGCAGAGCTCGCCTCAAGCCCGCCGCTTTCGGACGGGAAAAGCCGCCGTCCTTGCGCGCCTATAACCTAGCTGTTACCAGCGGCGCCTTCGTCGGGAGACCCTATGGAAACCGCCACCCACATGTTGCGGACCGGGCGGCGCGGCGCGCTGTTCGAGTTCAACATGGCGCTGCGGGACCTCCGCGCCTCGGTCGAACGCCTGAGCCTGGCCTGGTCCCTGGCCCGACACGACGTCGTCTCGCGCTATCGCGGCTCGATCCTCGGCCCCTTCTGGATCACGCTGTCGATGGGGCTGATGGTGCTCGGCATCGGCTTCCTCTACGGGAATCTGTTCAAGATCCCGATCCAGGAATTCATCCCCTTCGTCGCCCTGGGCATCGTCTTCTTCGGGGTCATCTCGACCACCGTCACCGAGGGCTGCGACACCTTCACCGGCGCGTCCGGCATGCTGTCCCAGACCAGCCTGCCGATGTTCACCTTCCTGTGGCGCACGGTGCTGCGGAACCTGATCAACCTCGCGCACCACCTGGTGATCGTCGTGGCGGTGCTGATCTATTTCGGTCAGTGGCGGACAGCCAATGTGCCGGTGGCCCTGCTGGGCGTGCTTTTCCTGATCGCCAACGCCTCGTGGATCAGCATGCTGGCCGGCATCGCTTCGGCGCGGTTCCGGGACATCCCGCAGATCGTCATTTCGGTGATGCAGTTCGCCATATTCATGACGCCGGTGTTCTGGCTGCCCGACCGCTTCGGCGCGCACCGGGCCTTCCTGGACCTCAACCCGTTCTATCACATGCTGCAGGCGGTCCGCGCGCCGCTGCTCGGCGCGCCGGTGGCCAACCACACCTATATGACGCTCGCCATCATGGCCCTGGGCGGCTGGGCCCTGACCTTCAGCATCTTCGCGCAGACCCGCCGCAGGATCGTGCACTACCTATGAAGGCGCCCCCGGTTTCGATCTCCTGCAGGGATGTGACCCTGCGCTTCCCCGTCTATGGCGTCGACGCCAAGTCGCTGAAGAAGCATATCGCCCGGGTGACTGTGGGGGGACGGCTCGGCCGCACGGCCGGCGCCACCGAAGTCACCGCGCTTTCGCACCTGAACCTCGAGCTGAAGGCCGGCGACCGGCTGGGCCTGATCGGCCACAACGGCTCGGGCAAGACCACCCTGCTGCGAGCCCTGTCGGGCGCCTACGAGCCGGACGAGGGTCAGATCGAGGTGCAGGGGCGGATCGCCGCCCTGCTCGACCTTGGCCTCGGCATCGACCCCTCGGCCAGCGGCTTCGACAACATCCGCCTGCGCGGCCGCATCGCCGGCCTTTCGGCCCGCGACGTCGAGGCCCGGATGGACGAGATCGCCGAATTCACCGGCCTCGGTCCCTTCCTGGCCATGCCGGTGAAAACCTATTCAGCGGGCATGCAGGCGCGCCTGGCCTTCGCCGCCGCCACCTCCGTGGAGGCCGACGTGCTGCTGATGGACGAGTGGATCGCGGTCGGCGACGCGGACTTTCAGCAGCTCGCGCACAAGCGCCTGCTGAAGCTGGTGGAGCGCGCCGGCATCCTGGTGCTGGCGTCCCACGACACCGACCTTCTGCGCCTCTACTGCAACAAGGTCGTGCGTCTCGAGGGCGGCGTCGCCTCGCCTGTCACCGACATCCGCAAACTCAACGACCTCCTGGCCGCCTAGTCGCGGCGTTGCGGCGCTTTCCCCGGCGCCTGATAGATGGCCCCGTACCAGGGGCGCAGGTGTAATCTTGGACGTCATCTTCACGATCGTTTCGCGTAACTACGCCGCCCAGGCCATGTCGCTGATGCAGAGCGTCGCGGCCCAAGAGCCTACGGCCCATCGGGTGGTGGTCGCCGCCGACGGTCCGATCCCGGCGCTGGAGCCTCTGGTCGAGGTGATCGACGGCGCGACCCTGAACGCCCCCTATGCGGCGATGAGCGTCTATTACGAGGCGCTGGAGTTCAACACGGCGCTGAAGCCCTACGCCTTCCGCGAACTGCTGGCGCGGCCGGGCGTGAATTCGGTGACCTACCTCGATCCGGACATCTTCGTCTTCCGGCCGATGGACCGCATCCGGCAGGGGCTGGAGAGCGCGCAGCTGGTGTTGACCCCGCACCTGACCAAGCCGCTGGTCGGCGACGCCAATCCGGACGACCGGGCGATTCTGCGCTCGGGCGTCTACAACCTGGGCTTCGCGGCCGTCGCGCGTCATCCCAAGTCCTTCGCCCTGCTCGACTGGTGGGCCCGCAAGTGCGAGTTCGACTGCCGCGTCGACCTGGAGAACGGGCTGTTCACCGACCAGCGCTGGATGGACCTGTCGCCGGGCTTCGTGGACAGCTTCGACATCGCCCGCGAACCCGGCCTCAACCTCGCCTACTGGAACCTGGAGGGGCGCACCCTGGAGCGCGCCGCCGACGGCTGGCGGGTGGACGGCGAACCGCTGACCTTCTTCCACTTCTCCGGCTTCGATCCGCACAAGCCCAAGGTGCTGAGCAAGCATCAGGACCGGCTCAAGGTTGCGCCGGGCTCGCCCCTGGCCGAACTGCTGGCTGACTTCGCCCAGGTGATGCTGAAGAACGGTCACGCCACGACCGCCGTCATCCCCTATGGCCACAACGCCTTCCCCGACGGGCGGCGCGTGACCCGTCCCATGCGGCGGCGGGCCCTGCGGGCCGCCCGCGCCGGGGAGATGTTCCAGAGCGGCCTGTCGGCGGCGACCTCGACCTGGTTCGACAGCCCCGATCCGGAGCGCGCCGCGCCCGGCCTGCCCGACGTGACGCGCCTGGAGGACCAGGTCTGGCGTGACAGCGCCGCCCATCACCACTTCGAACGCGACACCACCGAGGGCCGCCTCGGCTTCCGTCAGTGGATGGCCGACAACTACCAGGCCCTGGAAGTCGACGCCGAGGCCGTCCGGGCCGCCCAGGCCCTGACCCGCGCCGCCGGCGGCGAACCGCGCGAAGCCGCTCCGACCCTCTGGACCGACTCTCCCTGGACGGGTCCGGCCTCCGAGGTGTTCGACTGGCTGAGGCAGTCCTTCGACAGCCCCGCCCCGCGCGCCTGCCAGGCGCTGCTGGTCGCGCGCCGCGACCTTCGCGAGCGGTTCGGCGCCGACCCCTGGGGCCTGCTGGCCTGGTGCATCGGCCCGGAAGCGGCGGCCGGGCGTTTCGCTCTGGACCTGCTGCCCCAGGACCGCCTGGCCGAGCTGGGCCGCGATTCCCGTCCGCTGCTCCAGGCCGCCCGCTTCGCCGAGCGCGAATCCTCCGCCAACGAACTTCGCCGCCGCCTGGCGGTGAGCTTCGGGATCAGCGCCCGCGCCGGCTGGCCGGACAGCCTCACCGGGCCGCTGCGCGCGCCCCATCTGGCGCCGGTCGCCACCCTGCCGGCGCCCTTCGTCCAGCTGTTCCTCGAGATCTGGGAGGCGCGGCCCGACCTGCAGCGCCTCTATCCGCTGACCTCCTCGGCCGGCCGCTTCCGCTACCTGCGCTGGCTGCTCGCCGGCGGCCTGGCCGAGTACGGGGTCGAGAAGGCCGCCCTGCCGGCCGCTGTCCGGGGTCACCGCACCTTCCGCCTGGCCGAGCTCAGCATCCGCAACCGCGCCGCCGCCGCGCCGCGCGCGATCGCCCGTCCGGCCCGCACCCTGGTCGTCGTCGAGACGCTGGAGGACGGCGCGGACATCCGCGGCTCCGAGGCCGCGGTGTTCGAGGCCTCCACCTGCGACTTCCACGGCCCGGCCCCGACCCGCGTCGAGGAGCTGGTGTTCATGACCGCGCCCGCCCTGGTCGCCGCCGACGCCGTCGCCCTGCACGCCCAGGGCGTCAGCTGGTCCCGCGCGGTCGGCCGGTGGGATGCGGCGACGGTCGCAGGCCTGTCCGCCGGCCACCTGGGCCTCGGTTTCGTCGACGAGATCCAGACGGACGCGGCCGCGGTCCGCACCGACCTGCCCCGGCCGGTTGTCGCCCTGCAGAGCTGACGCGGGCACCAAAGACCCTCGGCTGCGTTTTCCCCTCTAACCAAACAGCAGGGAGCGCCAGGATGAGCATCTTCGGCTCGATCATGTCCAAGATCTTTCGCCGCAGCGAGGCGAAGGCCGCGCCGGCGCCGTCGTCCGCCGCGGCCGCAACCCCGGCGGCGCCCGCAGCCCCCGCGGCGGCGCCCGCAGCCATGGCGCCGGTGGATGTAGAGGCGGTCCTGACCGTGATGGCGCAGGACAATCCCCAGACGCTCGACTGGCGTCATTCCATCGTCGACCTGATGAAGCTGCTGTCCCTGGATTCCAGCTTGGCGGCCCGCAAGGAGCTGGCGGCGGAACTCGGCTACGCCGGCGATACCGGCGACTCCGCGACGATGAACATCTGGCTGCACCGGGAGGTCATGCGCAAGCTGGCGGAGAACGGCGGGCTCGTCCCGGATTCGCTGCGCTAGGCGCGCGGCCGGGGCGTCAGCCCAGCCAGTCCACCAGGCCGTACTTGGCCATCCAGGCGAGGCCCAGTTCCACCGCGCGGCGGCGCGGGGTGGGAAAGGCCTCCAGAACCTGCCGGACCGTCGTCGCCTGCCCAGAGGCGATCAGGTCGAAGGCTAGCCGGCATTCCTCAGGGGTCGCCCGCCAGCCTGCGAAGGCCTGGTCGAGCCGTCCGGCCGTCCGCCTGTCGAAATCGGCGGGGGATATCCCGGGCGCCGCCATGAGGGTCATGTCGAGGCCCATCGTCCGGGTCGCGAAGCCGGCGAAGGCCCGGAAGGGGTCGCGCTTCACCGGATTGCCCCGATGACGGAATGTCGTGTCCGCCGCCGCCGCGCGGGTTTGCGCGAGTTCGTCCAGCAGGGCCTGATAGGCGCCGACCACCACCGGCCAGTCGAAGGTGGTGCGAACCCGCTCGCGGGCGGCTTCCCCCATACGCCGGCGCAGGTCCGGCGAGCGGATCAGCTCGGCCAGCGCCTCGGCGCAGCGGCCGATGTGGACCGCGGTGTGCTGAGCCACCGTGCCGACGTAGCTCTGGTAGGATTCCACCTCCAGGGCATGGCGCGCGACCATGGCCGCGCCGAGCCCGTTCGCCGGGCCGCCCAGGGTCGGGATCAGGAAGCCCTCCACTCCGTCCCGGACCGTGTAGCGATAGCCGTCCCAGTCGCTGACCACCACCGGCAGCCCGGCCGCCATGGCCTCCAGCGGGGTGATGCCGAAGGTCTCCTGAATGTTGTCGACCAGCGACAGGAAGATGTCGGATCCGGCCCAAAGATCGTCGAGCAGGGCGCGGTCGTTGCCGTCGAGGAAGTGCACCGCCACGTCCGGAGCGTGGGCCGCCGCGGCCGCCTCGTAGAACCCGCGGTCCTGCGGCCCCGGAAACCAGCCGGCGAGGGCGAAGGCGACCTTCCCGCCCGTCGTGGCCGCCGCCTGTTGCACGGCCTGGAACATCGGCTGGGGGAAGGCCTTCTCGTAGAACGACAGCCGACCGACCCAAAGCACCAGCACGTCGGCCGGTCCAAGGCCGAGGCGGGCGCGCAGGCTCTCGCGCGCTTGCGGCCGGTCGGCCGCCGCGCGGAAGGCCTCGCCGTCCACGCCCAGCGGCACGATCGGCAGGGCGGGTCCGGACGGCGCCCGCCCGCCCCCGGTGCGTTCGGTCAGATAGTCGCCGAACTCGCCCAGCATCTGGCTCAGCGCCTGCTGCACGCTGGGCGAGGTGCAGATGATCGCGTCCCACGGCTGGGTGGGCGCCATCAGGCTCATGGCGATGACCTGGCGCATCGCCGGCGGGGCTATGGTGTGGACGAGGCCCAGCAGACTGTAGGCCCGGTCTCCCCCATGTTCGCGGCGCAGCCAGGCCAGTTCGTGCAGGTCGGGCTGGCCGCGCAGCAGGGCTCCCGCCTCAAGCGCAGCCTGCTGGTCCAAGGTGCTGAGGGCCCGCAGCCGCGTCTCCCCGGGCGCGCCGTCCAGCAGATCGGCGGCCAGGGCCTCGTCCGAACCCGGATGATGGCTCAGGACGTCGAGCTGCTCGAAACCGCCGTACCGCGCGAGCGCACGGTAGAGCTGCAGGTTGGCGACATCCTTGCCAAAGGGGTTGTCCTTCAGCGACAGGGCGCCCGGCGGGTGCAGTATGGCCAGCCGCGGCGCCACCTCAGATCTCGACCTCGGCCCGAAGCTCCAGCAGGCCGAGCTTGGCGAGCCGGGACACCATCTCGATGACAATGCTGGTCGGCGCCCGGCCTGCGTCGGCCAGTTCCTGGACGCTCCAGGCCCGGTCTCCGAGCGTTCGCAGCAGGTTCTCCACGCCCTGCGCCGGCGAAGCCCACATCTTCATCATCGTATGGCTGGTGAGGGACAGATAGCGTTCGACGCTGGCGTCGGGGGCGCGCCGCACCAGCGTGCCGGGTCCTATGGTGGCGGTGGGGTAGCTGGCGAACACCTCGAACGGATCGAGGTTGTTTGGCCCCACCTTCGGGGCGGTGGCCAGCCAGGCCTGGACGGACGGATCGTCCCGCGCCTTCAGGCGCATCGCGGCGAGTTCGGCCCAAAGTTCCTGGTACTGGCGGTAGACCACCGACCAGTCGAGCAACTCCCGGGCCCGTCGCCGGGCGGCCTCTCCAAGGGCGCGCCGCGCCGCGCCGTCGGTGACCAGGGTGATGGTCGCGGCGAGCAGCTGGCGCCAGTCCATCGACACCGTGGTGCTCGTCCGGGACAGGTAGTAGTCGTAGCTGTTCACCTCGCACTCGTGGTCGCGGGCCGCCCCGGCGCTGGCGGGCGCGGCGGGCGCCCAGGTGCGAATCCGGAAGCCGTCGATCCCGTCGCGCACCGTATCCTTGTAGCCGTTCCAGTCGCTGACCAGCACCGGCAGGCCGGCGGCCATCGCCTCGACCGGCGTCAGGCCGAACGTCTCCTGGATGTTGTCCGACAGGGAGACGAAGAAGTCAGCGCCGCGCCAGGCCGCCCGGTAGAGGTCGTTCGCCTTGCCGTCGACGAAGACCGATCGGACCGATGGGCAGAACTGTGCGACAGCGGTGTGATAGACCTCTTCCAGCGCCCCGCTGGCGAACTGACCGGCCTGGATGAGCACGACCTTGCGGCCGGTCTCCTCCACGGCCCGCTGCAGGGCCGCGTACATGGCGTGCGGGTGAACCTTGGCGCTGAAGGTCAGCCGCCCGGCGAACAGGGCCACGACCTCGTCCTCGGCGATTCCCAGCAGGCGTCTGGCCTCGACGCGATCCTCGTCGGTGAAGGCGAAGTCGTCGCAATGCACGCCGAGCGGGATCACCGGAAGCTGCGGCGTCGGCGGCGCGGCGGGCAGGCCGAAGCGCCAGCCAAGATAGTCCTTCTGCGCCTCGATCATGGTCTGCAGGCTCCGCCGGGCCACGCTCGAAGTGCAGATCACCGCATCCCAGCCCATCAAGGGGGCCGTCAGCAACTCGGCCGTGGCGCTCATCGCGCCCTGGCTGGCGATGGTGTGGGTGACACCGCAGATGCTGTAGGCCGCGGGGCCGGCGCGCAGCCTCAACCGCGCCGCCGGCGCCAGCACCTGGTCCGGCCGATAGAAGGTCCCCCGTTGGGCCACTAGGTCCAGGCGATTCGCGGGAATCCAGACCGGTGTCGCCGCCGGGTCGAGCGCCCTGACCATGGCGGCGAAGGACTCGCCCGTCCGCTGATGCGGGGCGTATCCGTAGAGGGACTCTCCCCCCCGCGCGGCGACCGCCGCACGCAGGAAGCCATTGCCCGCCGCCTGCCGCCCCATCAGCTTGGGACCGTTGAGGGCGTAGCCGTCCGGGGCGAAGTAGATGGCGGGGTTCATGCCTCGCGCTTAGCATGGCCGCGTCGGCGCGCGCGAGGCCGTTTGCGCGCCGCCGCCAGGCCTGCTTCGCCTGCCCTTTTGTCGGTCGCCGAGACCGGCTAGGTGGAGGGTCCGCGACCTGGGATGCCCGTGAGCCTCGACCGCCTTCGCCAGACCGTTTTCGAGACCTCGCTGGGGCCATTGTCGCTTTGGAGCGAGAGGGGCGCCCTGGCCTCGCGGCGTCCCGTGGTGGTGACGATCACCAGCACCTTCGCCGACCCCGATCACATGAGCCGCATGCAGCAGGTGCTGGGCGAGGCGGCCACGGCGGTGCTGATGCATCTGCCGGGCGACAGGCCCAGCCCCCTGCGTCAGACCTCGATCACCGCCTTCGCCCAGGCGCTGGGCGAAGTGGTGACGCGCGAGTTCCATGACCGCCCGGTGGTGCTGCACGGCCTGGGCATGGGGGCGCTGGTCGCCCTGGCCGTGCGCGCCGCGCCGGTGCGCCGGGTGATCGCGGTCGAACCGCCGCTGGCCACCGGCAAGCTGTGGCCGATGGTCGGCGGCCTGCAGCAACGGCTGCGCGCCGGCCCGGACGATGCGCCGCTTCATGACCTTGTACGCGAGATGTTCGGGGTCCAGCCCGACGCCGTCCCCGGTCGAAGCTACCTGCCGCTGCTCGGCAATCCCGCCGACCCGCCCGCCGACGTCGTGCTGGGTGAAATTCCGCTGATGCCGCCGCGGCCGCTCGACCGCTACCCGAGCCTGGTCGACGAACCCGAGCGGCAGGCGCTGCGCAGTCATCCGCGGGTGGCGCTGCACGTCGCCCCCGGGGCCGGCCACAACGTGCCCCTGCATGCCCCCGAGCTGCTGCGCGAGCTGCTGCTCGCCGCCTGCGGCCCGGCCGTGGAAGGCCCGGCCAAGGCCTCCGCGCTCGTGGCGCGCGCCCCACTGGACGCCGGCAGGGTGCTCTACGTCGGCGCGGACGGAAGCGATTTCATCGCCGCCTACGCCGCCCGCAATCCGCGAGCCCGCGCCCTGGCGGCCCTCGACCTCCCGTCCGCGCCCCCCGGTCCCGTCGATGTCCTGGCCGCCGCGGGCCTGTCGGCCGATCAGGTTCCCCTGGCGGTCTCGAGGCTGTCCGAGCGTGGCCGGCTCATCGCCGCGCCGCTCGGCGATCCGGCGCACGTGCTGGCCGCGCTTGAGGCGGCCGGACTGGAGGCGTTGGGCGCCTGGCCGAGGGCCGCCGAGCCCGGTCATTTCGACGACGTGGCCAACGACCAGCTCGAACGCCTGCGCGGGGGCGCGCGGACCCCGCCGCTGATCCTCGCCTTGCGCCGGCGAGATCCGGCGGCGGCCGAGCGCCTGGCGATCAATCTGATCGTCTACGCGCCGACGCTGATGGACATCCGCACCCGCCTGCCGGCCCAGGCCCTGCGTTCGGAACCCGAGGTGGCGGTGGTCTACTCGGGACCGGGCGAGCCCCTGCCGCAACTGCCGCACGGCCAGCCCAAGGTGCTGATCCTGCAACGTCCGGCGATGATCGACCTCGAAAGCTGGCGAAGCTCCCTCGCCCTGGCGATCCGGCGCGGCTGGCTGCTGCTGCTGGAGTACGACGACCATCCGGAACTGGTGGCTCAGGTGAAGGGCCGGGTCCTGACGCCGGAGGCCTGGGCGCGGTACGGCTACCCGCACGCCATCCAGACCTCGACCGCCCGCCTGGCGGCGCTGTTCTCGCGCTACAATCCCGAGGTGAAGGTGTTCGGCAACGCCGCCTTCGATCTGGCTCCCAGGCCCGAGCGGCCGGCGCCGCGGCGGGTGTTCTACGGCGCCGTCTGGCGCGGCGATTTCGCGGTCCGCATCGCCCGCACCCTCGGTCCCGTCGCGGAGGCCTTCCCGGAGGTGGAGTTCACGGTGCTCGGCGACCGGTCGGTGTTCGAGGCCCTGCCGGCCGCCCGCAAGACCTTCCACGACTATGCGCCTTACGAGCGCTACCTGGAGATGATGGGGGAGAGCGCCGTCTCCCTGTCGCCCATCGAGGGCCTGCTGCACCAGGACACCAAGAGCGACGCCAAATTCATCGACGCCGCGTCCCGCGGGGCCCTGATGCTGGGCTCGCCGACCATCTATGCCGAGACCGTCCATCACGGGGAGACCGGCCTGATCGCGGAGCGCGTCGAGGACTGGGCTCCGCTGCTCGCACGGGCGCTGGGCGACGAGCCGGCCCGGCTGCGGATGGCCCAGGCCGCCTGGACCTATGTGCGCGACCGGCGGATGTTCGCCGATCAGATTCCCGAGCGCCTCGCCTGGTATCGCGACCTGTGGGCGCGGCGCGAAGCGCTGACCGCCGGAGTCATCGCCCGGACGCCCGGCCTGGCCGAGGCCCTGGCGCAGGGCTAGGTCGCGGCCGCCTCGGCGATCGCCGCGCGCAGGGCGGCCAGCATTTCGCCGGAGGCCTCCTGCGGCACATTGTGGCCGGCCTGCTGGGCCACCGAATAGTCGATCAGCGGATGCCGCCGCAGCAGTTCGCGCTCCGGCTCGTCGACCAGGCTGGGCAGTTTCTGCACCGGCCGCTGCGGATAGAGCGGCTGGCCGCCGACGATCACCCGCGTGGGCACGGCGAGCCGCTCGAGAAGGTCCTCGTAGCGGCGATCGACCAGCCCGTTCGCGCCGAGGCCGAAGACGCCCTCGATGAAGTCGGCCAGCACCCGGTCGTCGGGGGCGGCCTGCAGCCTGCCGCGCATGAACGGGATCAGCGGCCACAGCTTGGCGGTGGTCAGCACCGGCTCCATGACCACCGAGCGGACGATCTGCGGCGCCGTCAGCCCCAGCACAACCAGCCCGCCGATGGAGGCCCCCAGGCTGACCACGCGGCGGCCGGCGAATTCGGTGGCGATCACATGCGAGAAGGCGGCGGAATAGATCTGCACCGAGGCTGCGCTCAACGCGGGCGTGTGGTTGCCGGGCAGATGGCCGACGACCATGTCGGCGCCGGGGATATGCGGCGGTACGTGGAACAGCGAGCCGCGCTCGATCGCGAATGCGCCGAGGATGCCGACCACCAGAGGCCGCCCGGCGTCGAACGCCTCGAACGCCCCCCACAGCGGCACGACGCCGTAGGGCGTCTGGAACTCACGCCGCTCCATCGGCCCCACCGCTCAGGCGAACGATCGCCGAGGCGACCTGTTCGACGTCGGCGATCGGCAGGCCCGGCCAGAGCGGCAGGGAGAGCACTTCCGCGGCCAGCCGCTCGGCGACCGGGAAGGCGCCCGGCCGGAATCCATGGCGTTCGAACGCCGGCTGCAGATGGCAGGGCTGCGGATAATGGATCAGGGGCTCGATCCCCGCCGCCTGCAGGCCGGCCTGCAGGCGATCACGTTCCGCCGCGCGGACGACGTACAGGTGATAGACGTGCCGCGCCCATTCCGCCGCTCCGGGCGGTGCGATGCCGGGCAGGCCGCCGAGGCGCTGGTCGTAGACGGCCGCCCGCGCGCGCCGGGCCTCGTTGGCGGCGGCCAGGCCGGAAAGGCGCACACGCAGGAACGCCGCCTGCAGTTCGTCCAGCCGCGAGTTCACGCCGGTCGCCTCGTGGCTGTACTTCCGCCGGGAGCCGTAGTTGCGCAGCAGCCGCAGCTTTTCGGCCAGGGCTGCGTCGCGGGTGACCACCGCCCCGGCGTCGCCCAGGGCGCCCAGGTTCTTGGTCGGGTAGAAGCTGAACGCCGTGGCGTGGGCCAGCGAACCCGTGGGCCGACCCCGATAGCGACCGCCATGGCTCTGGGCCGCGTCCTCCAGCACGAACAGACCATTCGCACGGGCGACCTCGCCGATGGCGTCCATGTCGGGCGGGTGGCCATAGAGCGACACCGGGATCACCGCGGCGGTGTGTGGGGTGACGGCCGCGGCGAAGGCCGCTGGGTCGAGCGTGAAAGTCGCGGGATCCACCTCGGCGGGCACGATGTTGGCGCCCACCGCCTCGACGGCCAGCCAGGTGGCGACGAAGGTGTGGCTGGGGACGATGACTTCCGCCCCGGGCCCGATCCCGGCCGCGCGCAACGCCAGGATCAGGGCGTCGAGGCCGTTGCCCACGCCCACGGCATGCGCCGCGCCGCAGCTCTCGGCGAATTCACGCTCGAACGCTTCGACCTCCGGGCCGAGCACCATCCAGCCGCTGTCCATCACCCGGCCATAGGCCGCGTCCATCGCCGCACGCGTCACCGGGTCGTCCAGCCCCAGATCGAAGAACTTCATGCGCGGCTGCGGGCCAGGAAGGTGTCGAAGTCACGGATGTAGTCGCGCTCGTCGTAATGGGCCGAGGCGAGCACAAGGCAGACCGAACCGGACGAAAAATTCTCGATCTCGCGCCAGGTGCCCGGGCCGATGTGCAGGCCGCGGTTCGGGCGGTTCAGGGTGACCACCTCCTCCCGCCTCCCGTCGTGCAGCCGCACGTCGAAGCTGCCGGCCACGGCGATCAGCAGCTGATTCAGCTCCAGGTGGGCATGGCCCGCCCGCATCGATCCGCTCGGCACGTCGTAGAGGTAATAGACCCGCTCAATGGTGAAGGGCATGTGCCGGCCCGATTCGGCGAAGCACAGCTTTCCCCGCGGGTCGCTGACCACAGGCAGCTCGATAAACTTGGCGAATGTGGACGACATAGTTGGCTAAGCGCCGGCCCCTTGATGACGGCGCACCGTAGTAGAGGCGCAGAGTCGGCGCCAGCCGCGACCGGGGGGGGGGGGGGGGGGGTGGGGGGGGGGGGGGGGGGAAATGGGGGT
>JAEYTM010000121.1 GCA_023434015.1 Pseudomonadota bacterium
GCGCGGCGGGGGGGGGGGGGGGGGCGCCCCCGCCGCGCCCGCGGCTCTTGGCGGATTCCACCGCCAGCTCGGCGCGGCGCAGAAGCTCGGCGGCTTCCGGGGCCTCCTCTCCGCCCTCGGCCTCGACCGCGCCGATCGACAGGGTGGGATGGATGTCGAAGCCGGCCACCCGCAGCGGCTGCTCCAGCGCCTGCCGCATGGCCTCCGCGCCCGGCGATTCTCCGGCGTGCGACAGGGCGGCGAACTCGTCCTCGCCGATGCGGGCCAGCAGCGCACCGGGCGGAAAGGCCGCCGCCAGTCGCGAGCCCAGCGCCGCCAGCACCAGGTCGGCGCGCTCGTGGCCCAGGGCCTCGTTAAGTCTTCGCAGGCGGTCGAGGTCGGCGACGATCAGCTCATGGGCGCCCGGCGTCTGCAGCCGCTCGCGGGCGCGCAGGATGAAGCTCTTGCGGTCGAGCAGGCCGGTGAGCGCATCCTGCTCGGAAGCGGCGAACCGGGTTTCCAGGGCGACCACGCCGGCGGCGCGACAACCGTCCTGCAGCCAGGCTCCGCGCCAGATGCAGACCCCGGCGCCGCGCATCCGCATCCGCACCGCGATCTCCGCGCCGGCCGCCTGGGGGCGCAGCAGGTCGTCGGCCAGGGCGCGGTCCTGCGGCAGGGCCAGGGCGCGCAGGGCGGCGGAGGAACAGTCGGGGGCGAGCGGCCCGAGGCCCAGCGCCCGTGCGGCCCCCGTGAGCCGCAGGCGGTCGCGTTCCGGCTCCCAGGTCCACAGGACCACGTCCGCCGCGCCCAGCGCATCGAGCGTGGTCGCCGCGTCCCACATCCACTCGTCGTTCGGCATAGCCGTAAGCGCCCGCACCCGGCGCGCCGAGGCGCGCCTACCCCTGCCGGAAGCCGGTCAGACCGAGACTCCCTCGTCGGCGCGCTCCGCCCCCTGCAGGGGAGAGACCATGCCGAACAGGACATGGTCTCGCCATGCGCCGTTAATTTTCAGATAAGCCCGTGCGAACCCCTCCTCGGCGAACCCCGCTTTGGCGAGCAGGCTGCGCGACGCGGCGTTGTCGGGGATGCAGGCCGCCTCCAGGCGGTGCAGGCCAAGTGTGCGGAAGGCGAAATCCGAGAGAGCCCGGACGGCCTCCAGGGTGTGTCCCTGGCGCGTGTAGGGGCGGCCGCACCAGTAGCCGACCGACCCCATCTGGGCGACGCCGCGGCGCACGTTCGACAGGGTGATCCCGCCGGTCAGGGCCTCGTCCTCGGAGCGGATCACGAAGAAGGCGTAGGCCGCCCCGGCCTCGCGGTCCCGGGCATAGGCGTTGAGGCGGCGGCGAAAGGCCATCCGCGACAGGTCGTCCGCCGGCCAGGTCGGTTCCCACGGCTGCAGGAAGCCGCGGCTGGCGGCGCGCAGTTCGCGCCATTCCGGATAGTCCGCGGCCCTCGGCGGACGCAGGTGCACGCCCTCGCCGTCGATGCGAAGGCTGCTTTCCGGCGCGATCCAATCCAGCAGGGCCATGGCGGGCAAGGTTCGCCGAAACCAGAGACGCCGGCAAGCGCCCCGCTCAGCCGAACAGAGCGCTCTTGAAAGCGTCCACCGCGTTCAGGGAGGAGCGGGGTCCGAGCACCGCCACCGCCGCCCGGCGGGAGGCGAGGATGCGTTCGGTCAGCCGCGCAAGGTCCTGGGGCGTGATCCGGTCCACCTCCGCGGCGACTGACTCCGGCGTCAGGGTGCGCCCGAACAGCAGCACTTGGCCGGCGGCCTGTTCGGCGCGGGCCAGCGGTGATTCGCGGGCCATGAACATCGCGCCTTTCAGCTGGGCCTTGGCGCGGGCCAGTTCGGCCTCGTCGACCGGTGTGGTCATGGCCGCGATCTCGCCGGCCGTCACCTTGGCCAGTTCCTCGGCGTCCTTCGCCGCGCAGCCCGCGAAGACGCCCAGGACGCCGGTGTCGGCATAGGTCTCGGAGTAGGCGTCGATGGCGTAGGCCAGGCCGCGCTTCTCGCGGGCCTCCTGGAACAGGCGCGAAGCCATGCCGCCGCCGAGGATCTCGGCCAGCAGCCGCAGGGGAAAATAGTCCGGATCCAGCACGCCCGCCGCCGGCAGCAGCAGCACGATATTCGCCTGCTCCAGCCGCTTGGCCTTGGGTCGGGCGCCGCCGGTGAAGACCGCCGGTTCGGGCGCCGGGGCGCCGGGCGCAGCCGACGCCTGTCCGAAGTCACGCTCGGCCAGCCGCAGCAGATCGTCCTCGTCCACCGCCCCGGCCGCACTGACCACCAGGGTGTCGGGCGCATAGAGCGCCGCCCGCCAGGCGCCGAGGGTCTCCGGTGTCGCCCGACCGATGGATTTCGGGGTGCCGAGAATCGGCCGCCCCAGGGGTTGCCCCCCGAAGGCCGCCTCCTGCGCCAGTTCGAACACAAGGTCGTCCGGCGCGTCGGCCGCCTCGGCGATTTCCTGGCCGACCACCTGCTTCTCGCGGGCCAGGTCGTCGGCGTCCATGGCCGGCCGCTGCACGAGGTCGGCGATGACCGCCGATCCCAGGTCGAGGCCGCCGGTCAGGGCCCGCACCTGGAAGCTTGTCCGCTCATAGCCGGTGGCGGCGTTGATGTGCCCGCCCTCGGCCTCGATGACCTCGACGATCTCGCGCGCGGAGCGTCCGCCCGCGCCCTTGAAGACCATGTGCTCCAGCAGGTGCGACCAGCCGGAACGCGCCGGGTCTTCCCAGCGCGCGCCGCGGCCGGCGACGACCGAGAGCGCCACCGTATGCAGGCCGGGAATCGGGTCGCAGACCACCCGCACGCCGTTGGACAGCGTGTGGACCCGGGGGGAGGTGACGTCAGGCTTCGGCGAAGGCGCGGACATAGGCCTTGACGGCTTCGGCTTCCGCCGGGAGGCGGTCGTAGCGCTCGGGCCGGTCGGCGAGGCTGGCCGCGCCGCGCGGCAGCGCCGGCGTAACTCCGGACACCCGCGCCACGTCCTCCGGGAACTTGGCCGGATGGGCGGTCGACAGCACCACCACGGGTCCGGCCATCTCGTCCACGCGGTCCAGCGCCGCAATGGCGACGGCGGTGTGCGGGTCGATCAGTTCGCCGGTCGCGTCCAGGGTGGCCGCCAGGGCCTTGGCGGTCTCTTCCTCGCTGATGCCGACGCCGCGGAACAGCTCACGCATCACCGCGAAAGCCTTGGACGGGATGTCGATGGCGCCGGTCTCGCCGAAGGCCTGGAAGGCCCGGGCGGTCTCGGCGGGATCACGCTGCACGGCCTCGAAATACAGCCGCTCGAAATTGGACGCCGACTGGATGTCCATGGCCGGCGAGATGGTCGCCTGCACCGAACCGCGGGCGTAGCGGCCGGTCTCGAAGGCCCGGGCCAGGATGTCGTTTGAATTGGTCGCCACCACGATCCTGGAGATCGGCAGGCCCATGCGGGTGGCGACATAGCCGGCGAAGGCGTCGCCGAAGTTGCCGGATGGCACGCAGAAGCTCACCGGCCGGTGCGGCGCCCCGAGGGCGACGGCGGTGGTGAAGTAGTAGACCGCCTGGGCGGCGATGCGGGCGAAGTTGATCGAGTTGACCCCGGACAGGTCCACCGCCTGGCGCAGCGCCTGGTCCTGGAAGGCCTGCTTCACGATCGCCTGGCAGTCGTCGAAGGTGCCGCTCACCGCCACACAGGCGACGTTGGCGTCCGGCGCCGTCGTCATGAACCGCCGCTGGACCTCGCTGATGCGGCCATCGGGGAACAGCGCCACCACCTTGACGTTGCTGCGCCCGCGGAAGGCCTCGACCGCCGCGCCGCCGGTGTCGCCGGAGGTGGCGCACAGGATGGTCTGCACCCGCCCCTCGGCGCCCAGCACATGATCGTACAGGCGCGCCAGGATCTGCATGGCGACGTCCTTGAACGCCAGGCTGGGACCGTGGAACAGCTCGGCGACAAAGGTCTCCGGCCCGGTCTGCACCAGGGGAACGACCGCTGTGTGGTTGAAGGTGGCGTAGGCCTCCCGGCACATCTCCAGCAGCACATCGGGCGCGATCTCTTCGCCGGCGAAGGCGCCGATCACCGCGGCCGCCACCTCATGGTAGGGCCGGCCGGCGAAGGCCGCGATCTCGTCGGCGGTGAAGGTCGGCCAGGCCTCGGGCACGTAGAGGCCGCCATCCGGTGCGAGCCCGGCCAGCACCGCATCCACGAAACCCACCGAAGGCGACTGCCCACGGGTCGAAACGTACCGCATCAAGCTTTCCGTCTTTTGAGGAGCATGGCGGCATAGACGGCGGCCAGGGCGCCCGCAAGGCCGAACCAGGTGAAGGCGTACTCAAGGTGGCGATTGGGGATTTCCGCCGGAATCGGCGCCGGGACCAGCGCCGCCCATTCGGGATTGGAGGAGGTCTCGGCCATCAGGAACACCGGCGCCGGCGCCGGCGCGTTCAGGGCCCGCGCCATGGCCGCCGTATCGCGGGAAAACCAGCGGTTGGCGTCGACCTGGTTCTCCGGGGTCACGAAGGTCGCCGCATCGGGATTGCGAAGCACCCCGACCACCTGCACCGGACGGACGTCCGCCGGATCGAGGGGCGGGCGGGCGGACACGCTGTCAGCGGCGAAGCCGCGGTCGACGAGGATGGTCTGATACGGCGCCGCGTCCGCCGCGCAGGCGGAGATCAGCCGCGTCCCGGCCTGGCCATCGCGCAGGCCGTAGAGTTCCAGATAGGGCGCCGACGCCAGGCCGGGGCAGCTCACCTCCACCCGCGTGAAGTCCACATCCTCGCCCCGCGCCCGGCGGGCCAGGGCCGCGCCGAGCGGCTGGGCGGGCGAGGCCTGCAGTTCGGCGATCTGCCGCAGCAGGTCGGTCTTCCAGGCCCGCCGTTCGAGCTGCCAGGAACCCAGGGCTATGAGGATGGCGAGGGCGACGAGCGTCGCGGCGGTCAGGCCGAGGGGAAGGCCCCGGCGGCCGACGGCGCCCGCGGGGGCGGCCTGCGACGTGCGGCGGTCAGTCACGGCGCGCTTCGGAAGCCTTGTTCATGAACTGGGCGGCCAGCATCGCGCCCTTGAACGGCCGCAACAGCACGAGGCAGATGACCAGGGTGGCGGGTAGCCAGACCACCAGGTGGACCCAGACCGGGGGGCTGAACGCCACCTCGGTGAACAGGGCGCCGAAGGCCACCAGGAAGCCGGCGATCAGGATCACGAAGACCGCGGGCCCGTCGCCGCTGTCGGCCTTCGCCAGATCGAAGCCGCAGGCCTCGCACTGGGGCGAGACCTGCAGGAATCCTTCGAACAGGTGGCCCTCTCCGCAGTGGGGGCAGCGGCCCAGGAGCCCTGCCGCCAGCGGATGGGCCGCCACGCCTAGTGTCCCGCTCCGCCGAACACCACGTAGATGAAGGCGAACAGGAACAACCAGACGACGTCGACGAAGTGCCAGTACCAGGCGGCCGCCTCGAAGCCGAAGTGCTTCTGCGGCGTGAACGCGCCGTTCATCAGGCGCAGCAGGCAGACCGCCAGGAAGATGGTGCCGATTAGGACGTGGAAGCCGTGGAAGCCGGTGGCCATGAAGAAGGCCGAGCCGTAGAGGCCCGAGTTCGCCGCCTCGTCCGAGAAGAAGTAGTTGTGGTCCAGGATGTGGACGTACTCGTAGGCCTGGATCATCGTGAAGATCACGCCGAGGGCGATCGTCAGGATCAGGGCCGTCTTGGCGCCCTTGCGGTCGCCTTGCTGCAGGGCGTGGTGGGCCCAGGTGACGGTCGTGCCCGACAGCAGCAGCGTCAGGGTGTTGATCAGCGGCAGGTTCCAGGCCGGCACCAGCTCGACGCCCTGCGGCGGCCAGTTGGCCCAGGCCGTGCGGACCTCCTCGATCGACGACAGCGTCCGGCTGTCGCTGAACAGCGCCATCTCGAAGAAGATCCAGAACCAGGCCACGAAGAACATGACCTCGGAGGCGATGAACAGGATCACGCCGTAGCGCAGGCCGATGGACACGACCGGGGTATGGTCGCCGGCCTTGGATTCGCGGGCGACGTCACGCCACCAGCCGAACATGGTGTAGAGCACGCCGGCGAGGCCCGCGGCGAACAGCCACCAGGTGCCTTCCGGAAGACCGAACAGGCCCTTCATCCAGGCGACGCCGCCGATCGCCATCACCGTCGCCGACATCGAGCCGGTGAGCGGCCAGGGGCTCGGATTGACTAGGTGGTAGTCGTGCTTGACGCCGTCTTGGGCCATTTCGGTCCTAACCCCTCTCAGAACTCTGACGCGGACGCGGCGGGTGACTCATCCGCGCAGTCCGGTTCGCGTGACGCTATAGCCTTGCGGCGGTCGATCCGCCAAGGGCGGAAACGGGCTTTGTCGCCGGGGCCTTCGCCTCGGTCTTCACCGGCTCCGCGTTCACCGACGGGAAGAAGGTGTAGGAGAGGGTGATCTCCTCCTTCCCCCGGGTGTTGAAGTCCTCCGCGTACTTCGGATCGACGAAGTAGAGCACAGGCATGTCGACCGTCTGGCCGGCCTGGATCGTCTGATCCTCGAAGCAGAAGCAGTCGAGCTTCTGGAAATGGATTCCGGCCTGTTCGGGCACCACATTGTAGATCGCCCGGCCGGTGATCGCGTGGTCGGAATTGTTGGTCACCTTGAACAGCGCGATCTTGGTCTCGCCGATCCGCGCCGGCTGCGACGTCTGCTCGGCCGTGAAGGTCCAGGGTAGGTCGCGGACGTTGGCGTCGAAGCGGATGGTCAGGCTGCGTTCCAGCACCTTGTCCGGGGCGACGTCGGCCCGGCGCGTCGTGCCGTCGAAGCCGGTGATCTGGCAGAAGGCGCGATAGATCGGCACGGCCGCGTAGGAGGCGCCGATCATGGCGACGAATCCGGCGGCGCAGATCAGCGCGACCTTGCGGTTGCGCTTCTGGACCGGCGTGAGCGGCGGACGGCTAGAAGGGACGTTCTGCGACATTGGCGCCAAGCCTCACCAGAGTGACCACAAAGATCAGTGCGACGAACAGCAGAAGGCCAAGGGCCAGCGCGATGTTGCGGCCGCGCCGGGCCTTGGCGTCGACAGGGGGTTCCCGGCCGGGATCGCTCATCGGAACAGCTCCAGGGGCGCAAGGCCCATCAGGTGTTCGGCCAGCAGGGTGGCGAACAGCAGGGTGAGGTACAGGATGGAGAAGGCGAACAGGTTGCGGGCGTCCTTGGCCCCGGCCCGCACGTCATAGAGGCCGTCGTCCTTGCGCTCGTCCGGGGTTTCGCCGGCGCGGCTGCGCGCCAGGCGCCAGGCGAGGAGCAGGAACACCGCCCCACCCGTCGCCGCGACCGCCAGGTAGAGCCCGCCGCCGAGGCCGGTGAAGGCCGGAACCAGGCAGAGCGGCACGAACAGCAGGCTGTAGATCAGGATCTGGCGCCGCGTGGACGCCGCCCCTGCGACCAGCGGCATCATCGGCACGCCGGCCTTCTGATAGTCCTCGCTGGTGTAGAGGCTCAGCGCCCAGAAGTGCGGCGGGGTCCACATGAAGATGATCGCGCACAGCAGCCAGGCGTTCAGCGGCGCCGCCCCGGTGGCGGCGGCCCAGCCGATCACCGGCGGCAGGGCGCCGGCCAGTCCGCCGATGACGATGTTCTGGGCGGTCGAGCGCTTCAGCCACATCGTATAGACGACGGCGTAGAACAGGATGGTGAAGGCCAGCAGCCCGGCGGCGAGCCAGTTGGCCGCCATGCCCATCAGCATGACCGAGAACAGCGACAGCACCACGCCCAGCGTCAGGGCGTCGGCGCCCTGCACCCGCCCGGCCGGCACCGGCCGTCCGCGCGTGCGGCGCATCTTGGTGTCGATGTCGGCGTCGTACCACATGTTGAGCGCGCCGGACGCGCCGGCGCCCACCGCGATGCAAAGGATGGCCACGGCGCCCAGCACCGGGTCGATCGAGCTGTCGGCGCAGACCAGGCCTGTCAGGCCCGTGAACACCACCAGAGACATGACCCGCGGCTTCAGCAGCTGCAGGTAGTCCTGCCAGCGGGCTGGCGCGCGGGGTGTGGGAAGGGCCGACGACATGGCCATGGACAATACTCTTAATACGTTCGAGGGGCGCGGATCGTCTGAGATCCACGCCCCTCGGGTGTTTCTGGGGCTGGCCCGGCCGCTTAGTGGGCGTCGGGCTTCACCACCGGCAGTTCGTTGAACTGGTGGAACGGCGGCGGCGAGGACAGGGTCCACTCCAGCGTCGTGGCGCCTTCGCCCCACGGGTTCGCCTCGGCCTTGCGGCGGAAGATCATCGCGTCGATCAGGACCACGAAGAACACCAGCACGCCGACCATGGTGACCAGGTAGCCCACCGAGGAGATGTGGTTCCAGAAGGTGAAGGCTTCCGGATAGTCGATGTAGCGGCGCGGCATGCCCTGGAGGCCCAGGAAGTGCTGCGGGAAGAAGATCAGGTTCACCCCGACGAAGGTGATCCAGAAGTGCACGGCGCCCAGCCACTCGCGGTACTTCACGCCGAAGATCTTCTCGAACCAGTAGTAGAAGCCGGCGAAGATCGCGAACACCGCGCCCAGGCTCAGGACGTAGTGGAAGTGGGCGACCACGTAATAGGTGTCGTGCAGGGCGTAGTCGATGCCGGCGTTGGCCAGCACCACGCCGGTCACGCCGCCGACGGTGAACAGGAAGATGAAGCCGATCGCCCACAGCATGGGCGTCTTGAAGTCGATCGACCCGCCCCACATCGTCGCGATCCAGGAGAACACCTTCACCCCGGTCGGCACCGCGATGACCATCGTCGCGGCCACGAAGTAGGCGCGCAGATTGATGTTCATGCCGACGGTGTACATGTGGTGGGCCCAGACCAGGAACCCGATGAAGCCGATCGCCACCATCGCATAGGCCATGGCCAGGTAGCCGAAGACCGGCTTGCGCGAGAAGGTGGAGACGATGTGGCTGATGATGCCGAAGCCCGGCAGGATCAGGATGTAGACCTCGGGGTGTCCGAAGAACCAGAACAGGTGCTGGAACATCACCGGATCGCCGCCGCCGGCGGGATTGAAGAAGCTGGTGCCGAAGTTGCGGTCGGTCAGCAGCATGGTGATGGCGCCCGCCAGGACCGGCAGCGACA
>JAEYTM010000130.1 GCA_023434015.1 Pseudomonadota bacterium
TCCTCAAGGATGACCTCGCAGGCGAAGCCGAACTTCGCGGCGACGGCGGCGGTCTGCCGGACGTGGTTGGACTGCACGGCGCCCTGGGTGACCAGGGTGTCGGCGTCGTTGGCCATGGCGTCGCCGACCAGGTACTCGAGCTTGCGGGTCTTGTTGCCGCCGCCAGCGAGGCCGGTGCAGTCGTCGCGCTTGACGAAGATCGTCGGCCCGTCGCCCTCGGGGCCGGACAGGGCCTCGGTCAGGCCCGGCAGGGGCTCGAGCGGCGTCGGCAGGTGGGCGAAGCGGGCAGGGGAGAAGCGGGCGAGATGCATGACCCGCCCCTAGCATGCCGCCGCTACGGGCGCACCCTGGGCGGCAGGGCCGCGGCTTCGGCCGGGGTTAGCCGGCGGATCGACTTGACGATGCACTGTCGGGCGAAGCCGCCGGCGCCGCGCACGCTGATGTCCAGGTCGATGGGCCGGCAGACGGAAGGGCCCGTGCCGCCGCGCCGGACGATGATCAGCGGGTCGCCGGACACCGCGCCGCCGAGGCAGCTTCCGGCGACGTCGAGCTGGAAGACCTCGCGGTCGGCGATGTTCAGATAGATCAGCCGCCTGTCGGGGCTGAAGGTGTGGCCGCGCATGTCCGCGTAGTCGAAGCAGGCGTTGGGCGGCGTCGCGGCCGGCTGGGCGGCGGCGGTCGTGACCGTGGCGGCGAGCGCGGCGATCCCGGCGAGGGCGAGTTTCATGGCCGATCCTCCTCAGGCCGCCATCCTAGCATGCGCCCCGCCGCTGTCCTCGGCCGGAGCGGCGGGAGCCCGCCGTCAGGGCCGCTGAGCGCGGGGCAGGGCGGCCACCTGCCGGGGCGTCATCAGGCTGAAGTCGCGGATCGCGCACTGGACGATCTGGCCGTTCGCCCGGCGGACCTTCAGGTCGATCTGGGCCGCGCCGCAAACCTGGTCGGACCCGGACAGTGACAGCGGCAGCAGGGGATCGCGCGACGTGACCCCGGACAGGCAGGGGCCGGTCATGTCCACCCGATAGACCTCGCGCGCGCCGACCCGGACGTAGAGCGTGTCGGCGTCGGCCACGCGCCGGGTCCTGATCTGGCTGAGCTGGAAGCACTGGCCGGGAGCGTTGGCGGCCTCCACCGCCCGGACGGTCTCGACATAGCCGGGCTCGGGCCCGCGCCCGGGCATGGCGCAAGCGCTGAGGACTAGTCCGGCGGCGAGGAGGGTGAGGGTTGTTTTCATAGTACAGGCTCCTTCGGCGGAACACTGTTCTTGAAATACGGTTCCGTGGGACCGCCGGGGCTGGCCTCGCCGTCCGTTCCGGCCTAGGCTGGGCGCCTCCTCGGGGGGCCGCGCGCAAGCGGCTGAGAGGCGGGTGATCCCGCGACCCGTCGAACCTGATCCGGGTCATGCCGGCGAAGGGAAGGAACGGTTCCTGCCTGACGCCCGTGGTCCGTCCCGAACGATGGAGGCCGCGCGCCATGAACAAGCCGACCAAGTCTCTGGAAGCCGCCGTGATTCCGACGGGCGAGCGTCCTGGCTCGCGCAAGGTGTACGAGCCGGGCATGCTCTGGCCGGACATCCGCGTGCCTTTCCGCGAGGTGGCCGTCCATCCGAGCGCCAACGAGCCGCCGCTGACCCTCTACGATCCGTCGGGCCCCTACACCGACCCGGCGGCGGTCATCGACATCGACCGGGGTCTGCCGCGGACGCGCGAGCCCTGGGTGGTGTCGCGGGGAGACGTGGAGATCGTGGAGACGCCGCGCGAGGTGAAGCCGGAGGACAACGGCTTCGCGCAGGGCGAACACCTGGCGCCGCAGTTCAACGCGCCCCGCCGGGTCTACCGGGCGCGCGCGGGCGCCAATGTCACCCAGCTCGAATACGCCCGGCGCGGGATCATCACGCCGGAGATGGAGTATGTCTCGATCCGCGAAAACCTTCGCCGGCGCGCGGGCGACGCCTTCATCCGCGACGGCGAGGACTTCGGCGCCTCGATCCCGGACATCTGCACGCCCGAGTTCGTCCGCGACGAGATCGCCCGCGGCCGGGCGATCATTCCGGCCAACATCAACCACACCGAACTGGAGCCGATGATCATCGGCCGCAACTTCCTGGTGAAGATCAACGCCAACATCGGCAACTCGGCGGTGCTCAGCCACGTCGCCGACGAGGTCGACAAGATGGTCTGGTCGACGCGCTGCGGGGCGGACACGGTCATGGACCTGTCGACCGGCCGCAACATCCACAACATCCGCGACTGGATCATCCGCAACAGCCCGGTGCCGATCGGCACGGTGCCGATCTACCAGGCGCTGGAGAAGGTCAACGGCATTGCCGAGGACCTGACCTGGGAGGTGTTCCGCGACACCCTGATCGAACAGGCCGAGCAGGGCGTAGACTACTTCACCATCCACGCCGGCGTGCGGCTGGCCTATGTGCCGCAGACCGCGAAGCGGGTCACCGGCATCGTCAGCCGCGGCGGCTCGATCATGGCCAAGTGGTGTCTGGCCCACCACCGCGAGAATTTCCTCTACGAGCACTTCGAGGAGATCTGCGAGATCATGAAGGCGTATGACGTCTCGTTCTCGCTGGGCGACGGCCTGCGCCCGGGCTGCATCGCCGACGCCAATGACGCGGCCCAGTTCGGCGAGCTGGAGACCCTGGGCGAGCTCGCCCAGATCGCCTGGAAGCACAACGTCCAGGTGATGATCGAAGGGCCCGGCCACGTGCCGATGCACAAGATCAAGGCCAACATGGACAAGCAGCTCGAGGTCTGCGGCGAGGCGCCGTTCTACACCCTCGGCCCGCTGACCACCGACGTCGCCCCCGGCTACGACCACATCACCTCGGCGATCGGCGCGGCGATGATCGGCTGGTTCGGCACGGCGATGCTTTGCTACGTGACGCCGAAGGAGCACCTGGGCCTGCCCAATCGCGACGACGTGAAGGTCGGCGTGATGACCTACAAGCTGGCGGCCCATGCCGCCGACCTGGCCAAGGGCCATCCGGGCGCGCGCGCCTGGGACGACGCCATCAGCCGCGCCCGGTTCGAATTCCGCTGGGAGGACCAGTTCAACCTGGGCATCGATCCGGAGACGGCGCGCGAGTACCACGACGAAAGCCTGCCGAAGGAGGCGTTCAAGACCGCCCACTTCTGCTCCATGTGCGGCCCGAAGTTCTGTTCGATGAAGATCAGCCAGGACATCCGCGACCAGGCCCGCGCGCAGAACGACGTGGCCGCGGGCATGGCGGAGATGTCGCAGAAGTTCCGGGAGACCGGCGGGGAGCTGCTTGTGCCCGTCCTGCGCGAACCGGCGGAGTAGATCTCGCCGGAACGGGGCCGGGTCAGTCGCGCTGCTCGGCCTCGACCTTTTCCGGCGCCGGCCAGACCCGGACCATCACCGCGACGGTGATCGAACCCAGCACCGCCGCCGCGGCGCCGGTCCACTGCAGCGTGCTCATGCCCATGGCGGCATGGTGACCGGCCGTCGCGCCGGACAGGACCACCAGCGCGGCCGAGCCCCACTCGGCGACGTCCTTGGGGGTGATGCTGCTCATGACGGGGCCTCGTGCACGCGGTTTACGGCTCCAGATACCCAGAGCGCGCGGCGTGCTGCGATGCGGCATGGCGGCGCATCAGGCGGACGCCGGAAAGAAAAGGGCCCGGCGCGTCTCCGCACCGGGCCCTTCTCTGTCAGACCGACGGCGTGGCGGTTACTTCCCGAGGCCGAAGGCGATCACCTGGGCGTCGTTGGTGACCAGATAGACCTTGCCGAGCGCGACGACCGGCTCGCCGAAGTGGACCCAGTTCTTGATCGTCTGCTTGCTCGAATAGAGCTGCTTTCCGGTCACCGCGTCGAAGGCGTAGAGCTTCAGGTTATCGACCGGCGTCGAGCGGTTCTTGATGGATTCCGGCGTCGTCGCGACCAGTCGCTTGCCGTCGGGGCCGAGCGGGTTCTGGCCGGCCTGACCGCCGGTGGAGGTGGCGTAGAGCACGCCGTTGGCCACGACCGGCGGGTCCGGCATGACCATGTCGTTCGACATCCAGCGCGCCTCGGCGACGATGGCGTCGCCGCGCTTCACCACCTCGAAGGCCATGATGCTGCCGTTCGGCGTGGCGCCGGCGCTGACCGGGAAGTTCGGCGCATGCACCGACGGCGGTCCCCACATCGGGAAGTACAGGAACCGGCGGCCGTCGGGCGTCAGATAGGTGGTGATGGCGCCCCAGACGCCGGAGCTGGGGTCGGTGCCGGCGGCGATGTCGTTGCCGAGCAGGGGCGACTTGAACAGCGGCTTGGCGTGGTTCGCGGCCTTGCCGCCGCCCATGTCGTTGGCGTCCAGCAGATAGAGGATGCTCTCTTTCTGGGCCTGGGCGACCAGCATCTTGCCGTCGAACGGGAAGACCACCGGGCTGGCCGAGCCGGCCAGATCCTTCGACAGGATGTAGGCGTGGTTCTCCGGCGTGAAGGAATCCTGCAGGCGCACGGCCTTGGGCGCCAGCTTCAGCACGCTGTCGCCCCACTGGCCCGAACCCGGATCGTAGATGCCGTCGGAGGTCTCCAGGATCAGGCTGTTGCCCGGTCCCTTGGCGAGGCCGCCGCGGCCCCAGGCGGCGGCAGGGCGCCCGCCGCTGGTGAAGAAGCGGGTGACGGTGGGGTTGGCGAGGTCGCGGACGTCCACCCCGGTCACCGCCGACGGGTCGTTGTCGACCACCGGCTCGGTGGAGGCCGCGCGGGCGGCGATCTGGCGCGGGGTCAGCGGGGTCATCGCCGAGGCCCATTGCGAGCGCGGATCACGGACCTCGCCGCAGGCGCGGCCGCTGGTCGTGTAGACCACGTCGTCGATCAGGTTGAGGCTCCAGGCCCGCGCCCAGGGAGTGACCATCTCCACCGGCTTCAGCCGCTCCGAGCCGTCGGCCAGGCTCAGGCCGCGCAGCAGGCCGTCGCTGGCCATGAAGAAGATGATGCCGCGGGCCTTGTCGATCACCGGGGTTGCGTTGGCGGTGTTGGAGCACAGCCAGGTGGCGATCTTGC
>JAEYTM010000161.1 GCA_023434015.1 Pseudomonadota bacterium
CCGCCGGCGCGCCCGGGCGCGGCCGACTGGCGCACGCCGAACGCCGAGGACGTCCTGGTCATCGACACCAACAAGGGCCGCATCCTGGTGGAGATGGTGCCCGAGCTGGCGCCCGCCCATGTGGCGCGGGTCCGGGAACTGACACGAGAGCAGCTCTACGACGGCCTGCGCTTCTTCCGGGTGGTCGCCGACTTCATGGCCCAGACGGGCGATCCGGAGAACAACGGCACCGGCGGCTCCACCAAGCCGGACCTGCAGGCCGAGTTCCTGTTCCGCCGCGGCGCCGACACGCCCTTCGTCCTGGCCGCCGACATGCAGGTGGCCGAGGTCGGCTTCATCAAGTCGGTCCCGGTGATGACCCAGGGCATGATGCTGGCGGCCCTTACCCGCGACCAGCGGGTGTCCGGCTGGACGCTGTACTGCCAGGGCGTTGCCGGCATGGCGCGGGGCGGCGACCCGAACTCCGCCAACAGCCAGTTCTATCTGATGCGCGGGCCCTATCCGTCGCTCGAGCGCAACTACACGGCCTGGGGCCGGGTGATCGCCGGCCAGGATGTGGTCAACGCCATCAAGGTGGGCGAACCCGTCGCCGATCCGCAGGACCGGATGGAACGCGTCCGGGTGCTCGCCGATTTGCCCGAGGCGGAACGGCCGAAGATTCGCGTGATCGATCCGGCCGGCGCGTGGTTCCAGGCGGAGGTCGCGCGCCTTCGCGCAGTCAACGGCGACGGCTTCTCGGCCTGCGACGTCAATATTCCAGTAGAGGTGAACTGATGGATTCCGAAAACACGCTGATCATGACCCTGGACACGGGTCCGGTGACCATCAAGCTGCGGCCGGACCTCGCGCCCGGCCACGTGGCGCGGATCAAGGAACTGGCCCGCGAGGGCTTCTACGACGGCGTCGTGTTCCACCGCGTGATCGCCGGCTTCATGGCCCAGGGCGGCGACCCGACCGGCACCGGCTCGGGCGGCTCGGACAAGCCGAACCTGCAGGCCGAGTTCAGCCGCGAACCGCACGTGCGTGGCGTCTGCTCGATGGCGCGCACGCCGAACCCGAACTCGGCCAACAGCCAGTTCTTCATCTGCCTCGACGACGCCACCTTCCTCGACGGCCAATACACCGTCTGGGGTGAGGTGACGGACGGCATGGACGCGGTCGACGCCCTGCCGAAGGGTGAGCCGCCGCGCACGCCGGGCAAGATCGTCTCGGTGAAGGTCGCCGCGGACGCCTGAGGTCCCCCGGATGGCCCCACGCCTGAAGGTCTTCGTCACCTCCGACGGGCTCACCGACTACGTCGTGGCGGTGAGCTCGAAGGCCAAGGCGCTGGCCGCGTGGGGCGTCCGTCAGGACGTGTTCAAGGAAGGCCGGGCGCGCGAGGTCGCCGACCCGGACCTTATCGCGGCGGCGACGGCGCGGCCCGGCGAGGTGCTGCGTCGTCCCGCTGGGACGCGGGACGAACTGGCCAGGCTCAAGCCGGCCGGGCGCGCCAGGCCCGCGGCGCCGGCCGGCCCGTCGAAGGCGGCCCTCAAAAAGATCGCGGACCTTGAGGCGCGGCTCGCCGCCCTGGGACCGGCGCAGCGCGCCGCGGTGGCGGCCCTGGAGGCGCAGAAGGCGGCGATCGACCGCAAGATCGAGCGCCTGCGCGAACGGCAGGACGCCGAACGCGAGCGGCTGGAGGCCGCGCTCAAGGCGGCGCGACAGGCGCCAGGGTGACGACCACCGGATAATGGTCCGAGCCGAGCCGCGGCCCGCGCTCGACCTTCACCGTCGCCCAGCCCGAGCCGGCGTAGATGTGGTCGATCGGCAGGAACGGGACGAGGGCGGGCAAGGCGATGCTCTCCGAGCCCGGGACAGGCCAGGTGAACACCGCGCGCGTGCGCCGGATGAGGCCGAACGCCTCGTCCCATCGCCGGCGCGAGAATGACCACGGCGTCGAGTTGAAGTCGCCGGCGACGATGGCGCGCTCGGACGGGATCTGCGCCAGAACCCGCGCCAGCCGCCGCTCCTGGGCCGGCTGGTCGCCGTCCGTCGGCCAGGCGTAGTGCACGCCAATCACCGTGTACTCGCCCCGTTCGTCGCCGAAGGTGGCCGTGGCCAGCGGGCCGGGCGTGTGGTCCGACGCGCGGCCGGGACCGGTCCGAAGGGCCGCCTGCCGTCCGAAGATCATCACGTCCGGCCGGTGCACGGCCAGCCGCCAGCCCCGGGCTTCCATCGCCTCGCGGACCTCTGGCCGGGTCTCCTGAAACACGGCGATGTCGGCCGCCACAGCCGTCGTCCATTCGGCGACGCGGTCGAGCTCCGCGTTGCCGTGCCACAGGTTGAACTGGACGATCTTCAGCTGATCCGGCGCGTCGGCCGGGGCCCGCGGACCCATGTCGCGGCCCAGCTCGGGCGTCATCAGCGCCGCGGCGGCGGCCAGGCCGACCAGGGCCGGCGTGAGGATCGCCGCGCGGCGCGCGCCCCTGAACAGCAGGCCCGCCAGGAAGGCGGCCACCGCGCCGCCCAGCCATACCGGCGCGAAGTGGGAAAGCACGTCCCATGTCAGGCTGCGCCCCCCGAGGTGCGCGGCCGCTGCGGCGATCGCGCAGCCCGTGGCAAGCAGGAACGCCGGCGCGGCGAGAAGGGTAACGGCGGCGTGGCGGAGGAAGCCCATCCGGCCGGCTCTAGCATGGCCGGCGCTTGACGCGCGCAGGCATGCGTGGCCTTCACGCGGGCCTCATGCAACTCGCCGACTTCGACTTCGACCTGCCTGACGACAGCATCGCCCTTCGGCCTGTCAGTCCCCGCGACTCCGCGCGGTTGCTGCTGGTCGAGCCGAAGCGGCCTCTGCGCGACCTGCGTGTCGCCGATCTGCCGGGCCTGCTGAGGGCGGGCGACCTCCTGGTGTTCAACGACACCCGGGTGATCCCGGCGCGGCTGAAGGGCGTCCGCACCCGCGGCGAGAACGTCACGCCCGTCGAGGCGACTCTGCACCGCCGGCTGTCGCCCCACGCCTGGTCGGCCTTCATGCGGCCGGGGAAGCGGCTGGCGCCCGGCGACCGGGTGTCGTTCGGCCAGACCCAGGACCGCGCCTGTCTGCTCGGCGCGCTGGACGCGACGGTGAAGGCGAAGGGCGAGGGCGGGGAGGTCGAACTGGCCTTCGACCTTTCGGGACCGGACCTGGACGCGGCCATCGCCGAGCGGGGCGCCATGCCGCTCCCGCCCTATATCGCCGCCAAGCGGGGCGAGGACGAGCAGGACCGGACCGACTACCAGACGGTCTACGCTCAGGAGGACGGCTCGGTGGCGGCGCCGACGGCCGGGCTGCACTTCACGCCGGAACTGTTCGCGCGCCTGGCCGATGCCGGGGTGCAGACGGCCTTCGTCACCCTGCACGTCGGCGCCGGCACCTTCCTGCCGGTGAAGACGGAGAACCTCGCCGACCACCGGATGCATGCTGAATGGGGCGAGGTCGATGCCGCGACCGCCGAGACCCTCAACCAGGTCAAGGCGAGCGGCGGTCGGATCGTCTGCGTCGGGACCACCTCGCTGCGGCTCATCGAGTCGGCGACCGGCGAGGACGGCGTGGTCCGGCCGTTCATGGACGAGACGGCGATCTTCATCACGCCCGGCTACCGCTTCCGGGCGGCCGACGGGCTGATGACCAATTTCCACCTGCCGAAATCGACCCTGTTCATGCTGGTCTCGGCCTTTGCCGGACTGGAGACCATGCGCGGGGCCTACGCCCACGCCATCGCATCCGGGTATCGGTTCTATTCCTACGGCGACTCTAGCCTGCTCTGGAGGGCCGACTGATGGCCGCATTTCCCTTCACCATCCAGGCCACGGACGGTCGGGCGCGCACCGGCGTGCTGGCGACGCCGCGTGGGGAGATCCGCACCCCCGCCTTCATGCCCGTCGGGACGGCGGCGACGGTGAAGGCGCTGACGGTCGACCAGGTGAAGGCCACCGGCGCGGATATCATCCTCGGCAACACCTATCACCTGATGCTGCGGCCCACCGCCGAACGGGTGGCCCGGCTCGGCGGTCTCCATCGGTTCATGCGTTGGGACAGGCCGATCCTCACCGACTCCGGCGGTTTCCAGGTGATGTCGCTGGGGAAGATCTCGAAGGTGAAGGAGGAGGCGGTCACCTTCCAGAGCCACATCGACGGTTCACGTCACGTGCTCAGTCCAGAGCGTTCGATCGAGATCCAGGCCGATCTGCTGCGGTCCGATATCGTCATGCAGCTCGATCAGCTCGTTGGCCTGCCTGCGGCGGACGCGGCGGTCGCCGACGCCATGCGGCTGTCGGCCCGCTGGGCCCAGCGCTCGAAGGACGCCTTCGGCGCGCGCGACACCCAGGCGCTGTTCGGCATCCAGCAGGGCGGGACCAACGAGGCCCTGCGCCGGGAATCCGCCGAGCGGCTGATGGAGATCGGCTTCGACGGCTACGCCATCGGTGGCCTGGCGGTCGGCGAGGGCCACGCCGGCATGGTGGAGGTCCTGGATTTCGCCCCGGCCATGTTGCCGCCGGAGCGGCCGCGCTATCTGATGGGGGTCGGCAAGCCGATCGACATCGTCGAGGCGGTGGCCCGCGGCGTGGACATGTTCGACTGCGTGCTGCCGACGCGCTCGGGCCGTCATGGCCAGGCCTGGACCTGGTCAGGACCGCTGAATCTGAAGAACGCCCGGTTCGCGGAGGATGACACCCCGCTGGACCCGGACATCGCCGTGCCGGCCAGCCGCGACTATTCCAAGGCCTATCTGCACCACCTGGTGAAGTCGGACGAAATCCTCGGGCAGGTGCTGCTGTCCTGGCACAACATCGCATTCTTCCAGGCGCTGACCGCCGCGCTGCGGGAGGCTATCGCCGAGGGGCGGCTTGAGACGTTCCGGCAGGAGTTCCACGCGCGTCAGGCTGGCGGGTCGGAAAGCGCGGCCTGAAGCCCTGCACCGGCGCCGGCGTTCCGGCCAGCTGGTGCGACGGGGTGGCCGGCGGGTTGCACCCGCGCGCCTCGCCCAGGCCCTTCAGATAGGCCCGTCGGACGGCGCCGGCCGTGATCGCCTGCTGGACCAGCTGGTCGTGCCGCTCGGCGCCGGTCAGCCTGCGCACCCAGCCGCGGAACGGGATCACCTCGCTCGCCACCACACTGGCCGCGGCGCCGAGCGCGCCCTCCCGGCCCTGACCCAGAAGGTCGTCCTCGTCCACCGACGGCATGTCCAGATCCGCGCCCAGGGCCGCGTTCAATGGGCGGATCAGGGCGATCAGCGTCTGGCAGCGGGTGTTCGGCGGCCGGGCGTAGGGGTCCGCCGTCGCCTGCAGCAGGACCTCCGGGATCTTCGTGCGCAGCACATTGAGGTCCCGCAGCGGCGTGGAGACCGCGCCGGTGACGCTTTCGCGCGAGGCTTCCTTGGAAGTCTGCACCTTGGGCGAGCCGTCGGCGCGGGTGGTCATGCATCCGCCGAGGGCCACGGCGGAAAGGGCGACGGCGAGGGCGGGTTTCAACATCATCCACATCCTAACCGAGCTTGCGGCGCTGTTAAGGCGAACCGGACCTTGCGTGGGGCGGTCGCGGCGCCTAAGGTCCGCGCCGCTCGTCCCGGGGGTCTTGAGACCTTTCGTGTCGGGGGCCGGTAGCTCAGTGGTAGAGCATTCGACTTTTAATCGAATGGTCGTGAGTTCGAACCTCACCCGGCCTACCATTAAATCCACGACTTAGCGCTGCGGCGCTCTGACCGTCAGACTCCCCGTCGAATTGACCGTCAGACTTTCGTTCGCGATCCGGCCCGATCAGACCTCGTTTAATCTGCGCATTCGACGCCACTTCGCTGTCGCGCGGGAGGTATTTTCGGAAGATCTGTTCGACCGGATGGGGGCCGTGAGCGGGGATCGCTGCTTGCCTTTGATAAGCACAAGGCGTGCGGGTGGTGTCGAGTCTCCAGTCCGCAATATTTACCCGTATAATTGCTCGTGCATCTTATGGTCTGCTCCATGGGAGGCCTCGTATGCGACGGCACCTTGTAATCGCTTTAACTGCGGCCTTACTCACGAGTCCGGCGGCTGCGCTAGCTCAGCCAGTCGGAGCCACCGCTTCTTCCCCAACGTTCGATCCGGCGACAGCTTACGGGGTGCCCGGGCGCCTAGTGAAAGTGGACGGAGAGCGGGCGCTCAACTTGGTCTGCTTCGGAAGCGGATCACCAACCGTCATCTTGGAGTCTGGCGCAGGAAGTGGCGCTGTGGCTTGGCGGAATGTGCACGGGGAACTGTCCCGGACAACGCGCACCTGTGCGTATGAC
>JAEYTM010000208.1 GCA_023434015.1 Pseudomonadota bacterium
CGCCGCTGCAGCGCCGGGTCCAGGCTGGTCGGTATGACAACCTCGCCATAGGCCGCCGGCAGGCCGGGGGCGAGCTGGCCATAGAGCCAGTCCGCGAAATAGGCCCCGCCGGCGTCGGCGAGTCGGCGGCGTTTTGGCTTCACTGGAGAGGTCGCCGCGGCCTCGTCCTCGGTGATCATCTCGGCGTCCGCCATGGCCGCCAGCACCACGCGCTGCCGGGCCTGGGCCGCCGCCAGCCGCCGCGTCGGGGCCAGGTCGGACGGCGCCTTGACCAGCCCGGCCAGCATGGCGGCCTCGCCGAGCGTCAGCGCTTCGGGCGGCTTGTCGAAATAGATGCGGGCGGCCGCACCCAGGCCATAGGCCCCCTCGCCGAAATAGGCGGTGCTCAGGTAGCGGGACAGGATCTCGTCCTTGCTGAGCCGCAGGTCGATCCAGGCCGCGGCGATCGCCTCGTGCAGCTTGCGGCCATAGGTGCGGTCCGGGCCCAGCAGGGTGTTCTTGACGAGCTGCTGGGTGATGGTGCTGCCGCCCTGGACCACCCGGCCCGCGCGCAGGTTCGCCAGCGCCGCGCGGCCGATCCCCAGCAGGTCGACGCCGTGATGGCTGTAGAACCGCCGATCCTCGATGGCGATGAAGGGCTGGACGACGTGCTGGGGCAGGGCGGCGGCGTCCACGGGCGCTTCGCGAAGCCGCCCGCGCCGCGCGAAGGGCTCGCCCGTCCGGTCGAGCAGGACGGCGGCCGGCGTCGTCGGGACGAGCGGCGGCATGGCCGGCAGGGTGGCGATCACCCAGCAGGCATAGAGCAGGCTGCAGGCCAGGGCGGCGGCCAGGACCAGGCCCGCCGCGCGGAGAAGTCCCGGGCCCGTCGGGCGAGTCGGCATGGCGAGGTTCATCGTCCGCACCTGGACCGCAAACGAGGCGGAGTTCGGGCGCCCGGCGCGTGACTTCGCCGCACCGGGCTCCCGCCGCTTCCGGTCAGTTCAGCTTGCGGCCGCCGACCCACACCTGCTCCAGCGTGCGGGTGTGCTTGATGTCGTCGAGCGGATTGGCGCCCAGAACCAGCAGGTCGGCGTGGCGGCCGGGCTGCAGGGTTCCGACCACATCGTCGATCCGCATCACCCGCGCCGCGCCGCCGGTCGCGGCGACCAGGGTCTGCATCGGGGTGAGGCCGGACTCGACCATCATCGCCAGCTCCACATGTTCGAAATAGCCCTGCCAGCGGCCGGTGGGCGCGCCGGTGTCGGTGCCCATGGCGACGGCCACGCCGGCGTCGGACAGCAGTTTCAGGTTGCGTTTGGCCTGGACCAGGGCCGGCTTGATCTCCTGGGCGGTGGCGCTGGCGCGGACGCTGGCCTGATGTTCCGGCGTCAGCAGCGGGGCGAGCGGCGCCCGGTAGGCCGCCTCCTTGGTGAAGAACGGGTCGTTGATGAAGTCCGGCGTGGACTCGTAGACGAACACCGACAGGTCGCGGGTGAGGGTGGGGATGTAGCCGATGTCCCTGGCCTTGATGTCGGCGATCAGCGCCGGGTCGGCGTCGCGGTCGCGGATGCTGTGGGCCAGGATGTCGGCGCCGGCGTCGATCAGGCCGCGGGTCTCCTCGACGGTGAACATGTGGGCGGCGACGCGCAGCTTGTCGGCGTGCGACTGGGCGATCATCGCGCCGAAGACGGCCGGATCGCGGATCGGCGCGGTCGCCGGACCGATGATGCGGATCTTGCTGATGTCGACACCCTTGCGGGCGTTCGCGGCGACCACCGCGCGTCCGTCGGCCGGGTCCCTCGCCGTCAGGACCGGTCCGGAAACATAGAGCCGGGCGAGGCCGGCCTGCGGACTGCGGCGCAGTTCGTCGCGCAGCTTGACGCTTTCCACTCCGTCGTCGCCAAGGCTGTAAACCGTGGTCACCCCATAGCGGGCATAGAGCGCCAGTTGGTCGGCGAGCTGCTCGCGGGGCGGTTTCGGCGACTTGGCGTCGAGTTCGACGTGGGCGTGGGCGTTGACCAGGCCCGGCATGATGGTCTTGCCGGCCACGTCGATGTGCTGGGCGCCGGCCGGAATGCGGACCGAGGCGCGCGGGCCGACCGCGGCGACCTTGCCATCGGTCACCACCACAACCCCGTCGGGGATCGCAGCCTTGCCGGTTCCGTCGATCACCGTCGCGCCGACGAAGGCCTGGGTCGCCGCAGCGGCCGGCAGGGGGGCGAGGGCCAGAAGGCCGCAAACGGTAAGGCGGTTGAGGAATCGCATGCGCTGGACCCGGTGCTGTAGCTGGGGTGCGACATTGGAGCCAGAAAGCGCCGGCTTTCAAGGCTGCGCTCAAAGACCGGCGGTATTGCTTTTGCGCCGGATTGGCCTACACTGAATGACACCGGTGTCACGCCGGCGTTGCCAAATGACACCGGTAGCGTCGGGCCGCGGACGTCAAAAACGGGCGCTGGGACAGCCGGCGCAAGGGAGGAAGGCATGAGGAACGGGGGCGGAATCCGCCAGCGCTGGCTGAACGGCGGCGCTTCGACGGCTGTGCTGGCCGTCGCGATCACCATGATGTCAGGGACGGCCACGGCCCAGCCGGCGCGCGACGACACCGTCGAGGAGGTGGTGGTCACCGGCTTCCGCGCGGCCATCGAAAGCGCCATCGCGCTGAAGCGCAGCGAGACCGGCGTGGTCGATGCGATCAAGGCCGAGGACATCGCCAAGTTTCCCGACAACAACCTCGCCGAGTCCCTGCAGCGGATTCCCGGCGTGGCGATCACCCGCTCGGCCGGTGAGGGGCGCAACATCACCGTCCGCGGCCTGGGCCCCGGTTCGACCCGGGTGCGGATCAACGGCCTGGAGGCGTTGACCACCACCGGCGGCTCGGACGCCGACGGCGGGGCCAACCGCAACCGGCAGTTCGACTTCAACGTCTTCGCCTCCGAGCTCTTCAACAGCCTGGCGGTGCGCAAGACCCCCTCGGCCAGCGTCGAGGAAGGCTCGCTGGGCGCGACGGTGGATCTGCAGACGTCCCGGCCGTTCGACTTCGGCGAGGACCAGGTGCTCTCGCTCTCGGGGCAGTACGGCTACAACGACCTGTCCAAGGAATGGGACCCGCGTTTCGCCGGCCTGGTCTCGAAGACGTTCCTCGACGACACCTTCGGGGTGCTCGCCTCGGTGGCCTATTCGAAGCGCGCCGTGCGAGAGGAGGGCTACAACACCGTCCGATGGGGCGAGGGGACCTCGAACGGCGGCTGGTGCAGTCCGGCGGGCTACGACACCAACCCGGCCACGGCAGGCCAGCAGTTCAATCCCGGCGCCAATGCTGCGGTCGGGACCGACGCCGCCAACTGCTTCGCCGGCAATCCTCGTCTGCCGGGCACGGCGGACAATATCGCCAACTACCAGCGCGCCGCCGATCCCGGCAGCTGGCACCCGCGCATCCCGCGCTACGCCCGCCTGGACTATGAGCAGGAGCGCCTGGGAATCACCGGTGCTCTCCAGTGGCGGCCGACCGACCGGACGGAGGTCAGCTTCGACTACCTCTACTCGGACTTCAAATCCCACCGCTCGGAGAACTACCTGGAGGGCATCTCCTTCAGCCGCGGCGCGGCCTCGCCCGAGTTCGGCAAGGTCTACATGATCCCCCGCGTCTTCGAGACCGACGCGAACGGTACGCTGACCTACGGGGTGTTCGACAATACCGACATCCGGCTGGAGAGCCGCGAGGACGAACTGCGGACCATCTTCACCCAGTACACCCTCTCGGCCAGCCACGAGTTCAGCGACAATCTGAAGATCAGCGGGGTCCTGGGCACGTCGAAGTCGAGCTTCAAGAACCCCATCCAGACGACCATCACCTTCGACCGCGCCAACCAGGACGGCTGGATCTACGATGCGCGCGAGACGCCGCAGGCCCCCAACATCACCTGGGGCTTCGACATCACCGACCCCAACGCCTTCACCTTCACCAACGCCAACGCCAATGGGACGGTGCGGCCCAGCGAGATCCGCCTGCGTCCGCAGTTCGTGCGCAACGACTTTGACGTCGCCGCCACCGATCTGGAATGGAGGTTCAACGACACCTTCACCCTGCGGCTTGGCGGCTCATGGAAGAAGTACGTCAACGACGGGCAGGAGTACCGGCGGGCGACCGAGTTCGCGATTCCCGCCATGCCCGCGGGCGTGACCATGACCTCGCTGTCCGAGCAGCTCACCGGTTTCGGCAAGGGGCTGGACGGCGCGAACATCCCGACCGGCTGGGTGGTGCCGAACTTCCAGGCCGTCGCCGAGGCCTACGGCATCTACAGCGAGACCGGGGTGTTCGCCCTGCAGGGCATCCAGAACACCAACGCCCGCGGCAACTTCCGGACCATCACCGAGAAGAGCCAGGCCGGCTACGCCCAGCTCGACTTCGACACCGACGTGCTGCCCTGGCGGCTGCGCGGCGACGTCGGGGTGCGATATGTGAATACCGACATCACGGCCGAAGGCTACACCTTCGCCGCCGGCGCGCCGGTGCAGCTCACCGTCGACAACAGCTACGACAACGTGCTGCCGGCGGCGAACATGGTGGCCGAGGTCACCCCGAACCTGCTGGTCCGGGTGGCGGCCGCCAAGGTGATGGTCCGTCCCGGCCTCGGCGCTCTCAATCCCGGCGGCACGCTCAACACCACCGGCAACCTCGGCATCACCGCCGGCAACCCGCTGCTCAATCCGCAGAAGGCCAACACCTTCGACGCCTCGCTGGAATGGTACCCGCAGGGCAATTCGCTGGTGGCGATCGGCTACTTCCGAAAGGAGTTCAAGACCGACTTCGCCACCCAGCGGCTGACCGGGCCATACAACTCCTTCGGCTTCCCGGATTCGCTGCTGGCCGGCACCGGCCGCGCGCCGACCGACGAGGCGACCTTCACCACCACGATCAACGTGCCCGGCGGCAAGCCGCTGGAGGGCTTCGAGGTCAATATCCAGCAGCCGTTCACCTTCCTGGTCGACCGCTTCGGCATGCCGGAATGGACGGGCAACTTCGGGGCGCTGTTCAACTACACCCATGTCACCGGCACGCAGCTGTCGTGCGGCACGACCATCGTCAACGGCGTGTGCTCGATCCCGGTGGAGACCACCCGCACGAACGTCTCCAAGCACGCCCACAACCTGACGCTCTACTATGAGGACAGCAAGCTCAGCGCCCGCGCCTCCCTGGCCCACCGCAGCAAGTACATCTTCGCCGCCCCGTCGGGGAATTCCGGCAACCTGCTGAGCGCCGACCGGACCGAGTATCAGGACGCCGACCTGACGCCCGGCACCACCACCGTCGACGCCTCGATCTCCTACCAGCTCACCGAGAAACTGCGGCTCAGCGTCGAGGGCCTCAACCTCACCGACGAGCCGTTCAAGCAGTACAACGACACGGTCGCCCAGCGGATCTGGACCAACCACCACTTCGGTCGGCAGTTCTATGTGGGCGCCCGCTACACCTTCTAGCGGGCGTCGGGGCCGGGCGGCGTGTCCGTCCGGCCGCACCCGCTGCGGAGCCGGCAGATGATCGATCGCCGCGAGATGTTGCTCGCCGCCGCCGCGGCGGCGGCGGCCGGGCCCGCGCTGGCCCAGGTCACGGATCGTTCCTGGCGGATGGCCGAGGAGATCGTCGCGCGCATCCGCCCGCCGGTGTTCCCGGACCGCGATTTCGCCCTGGAGGACTTCGGCGGCGACCCACGCGGCGTCGCCGACTCCAGCGAGGCCTTCCGCCAGGCCATCGCCGCCTGCCACGCGGCTGGGGGCGGGCGGGTGCTGGTGCGGAGCGGCGACTGGCTGACCGGGCCGATCCACCTGAGGAGCAACGTCAACCTGCACCTTCAGAAGGGCGCGCTGGTCCGCTTCAAGACCGACCCGCGCGCCTACCTGCCGCTGGTGTTCACGCGGTGGGAGGGGGTCGAACTGATGAACTACTCGCCCTTCGTCTACGCCTTCGAGCAGGAGAACATCGCCATCACCGGCGAGGGGACCTTCGACGGCCAGTGCAGCCGCGAGCACTGGTGGACCTGGAAGGGCCGCTGGAAGCAGAACCAGCACGGCTGGCGGGAGGGGATGCCGGACCAGCGCAAGGCCCGCGCCATCCTGTTCCAGATGGCCGAGGACCGCACTCCGGTCGCCGAGCGGCTGTTCGGCGAGGGCCACTACCTGCGGCCCAGCTTCATCCAGCCCTATCGCTGCCGCAACGTACTGATCGAGGGCGTCAGCCTGCGCCGTTCGCCCATGTGGCAGGTGCACCCGGTGCTCTGCACCAACGTCACCATCCGCAAGCTCAACATCGACTCCCACGGCCCCAACAACGATGGCTGCGATCCGGAATCCTGTCGCGACCTGCTGATCGAGGACTGCTACTTCGCTACAGGAGATGACTGCATCGCCTTGAATTCAGGGCGAAATGAGGATGGCCGTCGGGTGGCGGCGCCGTGTGAGAACGTGGTCATCCGCGGCTGCCGCATGGCCGACGGCCACGGCGGCCTGACCATCGGCAGCCAGATCTCCGGCGGGGTGCGGAACGTCTTCGCCGAGGCCTGCCGCCTGGACAGTCCCAACCTCGACCACGCGATCCGCTTCAAGAACAACGCCCTGCGCGGCGGCGTCGTCGAGCACGTCCGCTTCCGCGACCTGCAGGTCGGCGAGGTGCGGCGGGCGGTCGTCACCGTCGACTTCAACTACGAGGAGGGGGCGCAGGGCCGTTTCACCCCCGTGCTGCGCGACGTCGAGATCCGCAACGTCCGCAGCTCGAAAAGCGCCCGGGCGGTCGATCTCCAGGGGCTGGCGAACGGTCCGGTGGACGACATCACCCTGGTCGACTGCGATTTCGACGGGGTCGCCGAGCCGTCGACGGTGAGGTTCGTGCGGAGGCTCAAGCTTGAGAACGTGCGGGTCAACGGGCGGCAGGTCGGCGCCCTGACCTAGCTCTGGGGCGCCCTGGCGATCCGGCGATAGACGAACGGCGGCGGCGGCCGGGCCGCTTCCGCCACCGCCGCGCCGAGCATGTCGGCATGGAACGGCGAGCGCTGGCAGGCCGGGTCGGTCGCGGCGGCGTCGCCGGTGAGGGCGAAGGCCTGGCACCGGCATCCGCCCCAGTCGTCTTCCTTGAAGGCGCAACTGCGGCACGGCTGCGGCATCCACTCCGTTCCGCGGAACTGCATGAACGCCTGGCCCTCGGTCCAGATTTCGGCCAGCGACCGCGCCTGGACGTTGTCGAACTGCATGCCTTCGATGGAGGCGGCGGCGTGGCAGGGCAGGACCCGGCCGCGCGGGTCCACCACCAGGAACTGGCTTCCCCAGCCGCCCATGCACGGCTTCGGCCGGCTGGCGTAGTAGTCGGGCACCACATAGTCGATGGCGAGGACGCCGCGCAGGCGCTCGCGCGCCGCGGCGACGGTGGCTGTGGCGCGGTCGAGCTGGTCGCGGGCGGGCATCAGGGCGGCGCGATTGGCCAGGGCCCAGCCATAGTACTGGACGTGGGCCACCTCGAGCCGTCCCGCGCCCAGCTCGACCGCCATGGCGATGATGTCGTCCAGCCGATCGAGGTTCTGGCGATGGACCACGGCGTTGACGGTGAGCGGCAGGCCGGCGGCGACGACCGCGCGGGCCGCCGCCAGCTTGCGCGCGTGACCCCCGGCGTACCCGCCGACATGATCGGCGAGCGCCGCCTCGCTGGCCTGGAAGCTGACCTGCACATGGTCGAGGCCGGCGTCGTAGAGGGCGGCGATCCGCGCCTCGTCCAGGGTGACGGCCGAGGTGATCAGATTGGTGTAGAGGCCCGCGTCGCGCGCCGCGGCGACCAGTTCGACGAGGTCGCGGCGGGCGCAGGGCTCGCCGCCGGACAGGTGGACCTGCAGCACGCCCAGCGCAGCGGCCTCGCGGAACACGCGGCTCCAGGTGGCGGTGTCCAGCTCGGCCGCCACCCGGGCCAGTTCGACCGGGTTGGAGCAGTATGGGCACTGCAAGGGGCAGCGGTGGGTCAGTTCCGCCAGCAGGCCGATGGGCGGCTTCTGGCTCATCGGCGCACGAAACCCTTCGCTGCCAGGTCGTTGAACAGGTCGATCACGTCGGCCGCGACCTGTTCGCGGGGGGCCTCGAAGGCCTCGGCCAGCCGGTCGATGATCTGGCCGAGGGTGGCCTGGCCGTCGCACAGCTTCAGCACCTCGACGGCGATCTCGTCGGGCATCAGCACCCGCTCGGGGCCGAGCAGGACCCAGCTCTGGCGCGCCTCGTCGAACCGGAACCGCACATGGCGCGGAAAGGCCGGGACATCGGCTTCCGAGAACCGGAGTGCGTCGCTCACCGCACGGCGTCCTTCAGATGTTCGCCCGGCCGCCAGGCGCCGGGGGGCGGTTCCCCGGGGCTGACGTAGGCGTAGCTGCAGGCGTCCAGCAGGGTCCAGAGCACGCCGCATTTGAAGCGCAGGGCGTCCTGCACGGCGGTCTGCTGTTCCTCGGTGACCGCGTGCTGCTTGACATAGGCCAGGGCGAAGTCGGCGTCCCGGGGCGCGTCGGTCAGGCGGCTTTCGAAATAGGCCAGCGCCTCGCTGTCCACGAAATCGTAGTGGGCGAGCATCCCGCTCACCCGGTCGCGGATGATGGCGGACGAGAACATCTCGGTGAGCGAGGAGGCGATGGCCTCCACCAGCGGCTTCGTGCGGACGAAATCGACGTAGGCGTCCACGGCGAACCGTGTCGCCGGCAGCAGTCCTTCGCACGACACCACATAGTCCCTGTCGAGGCCGAGCGCGTCGGTTAGGCGCAGCCAGCGGGCGATGCCGCCCTCGTTGCCCGCATCGCCGTCGTGATCGACGATCCGCTGGCGCCAGATCCGGCGCAGTTCCGCGTCGGGCAGGCGCGCCAGCAGGGTGGCGTCCTTCGCCGGGATGCGGGCCTGGTAATAGTAGCGGTTGAGCGCCCAGGCGCGGACCTCGTCCGGCGTGCAGCCGCCGCTGTGCAGCCGGCGGTGGAAGGGATGCAGGTTGTGATAGCGCTCCGCGCCGATGGCGCGCAGGGCCGCTTCGAGCTGGTCCGGGGTCAAGCGGCTCACAGTACGAACTCCTGGCTGTCGAAGGCCACGTCCCAGCCGGCGCGTCGGGCCTCGGCGCGCTGCGGCGAGCCGTCGTCCAGCAGGGGGTTGCTGTTGTTGACGTGGATGAACACCCGGCGTCCGATCCGGGCGTCGGCCAGGGCGGCGATGGAGCCTTCGGCGCCGGAAGCGCTGATGTGGCCCATCCGCCGGCCGGTCTTCTCGCTGAGGCCTTGGTCGATCATTTCCCGGTCCGCCCAGAGGGTGCCGTCGAACAGCAGCAGGTCCGCCCCATCCATGCGCGAAAGAAGGGCAGGGGTAAGGCGGGCGCAGCCGGGGATGTAGAGCGCGCGTCGGCCGCCAGCCGAGATATCCACGCCGACGGTGTCGCCCGCCGCCCCCTGCATGGCGTCCGGCGCGAGGTCGCCTTCGAGGTAGAGGGGGACTTTGCCGGGAACCGAGAATAGCTCGATGCGCAGGCCGACGGCGGCACCGTCGCGATCCTCCAGATCGAGAGGAGCGTCCAGCGCGAGCCTGCGCCGGGCGACCTTGTCGCGCTTCAGCGCCTCGAAGATCGGGTTGTCGTCCAGGATCGCATGGACCTCCTCCGTGGCGTACAGCGCCAGAGGCTGTCCCTCGCGCAGGGTCAGCAGGCCGGTGACCTGATCGACTTCCGATCCGGTGAGCAGCACCCCGGCGATCGGCGTGTGACGGGGGTGCTCACGGGGATGAATCCGGGGCGTCGCGGCGATCTGCTGGCGCAGGTCCGGCGTCGCATTGATCACGAACCAGCGCGCGCCGTCGGCGCTGATCGCAATGGAGGCCTGGGTTCTCGCCTGGACGTCGGGGTCGCCCGCGCGGGCGCGGCGGCAATTGGAACAGGCGCAGTTCCATTGCGGTAAGCCGCCGCCTGCAGCCGAGCCGAGCACGACGATATTCATGATCGGGCTCTGCTGCAGGCGGGGAAACAGATGTTCTTAGAGAACCGCGTTTACGTACAGGTTGATTTCCATGCCGCAGGCGATTTCGACGATCTTCGGGGTCTTCCACTTCATGCGTAGTCCTCCAAATGATGTTCCGCGAACATTGTTAGCTGTATCTGCTTGGTTGACGCGTGAACTCAACCTAAGAGCGTCTATCCCTGTCAGCAACCGCTAACCCCCCGACTATGTGCGGTTCTTGCAGAAATCGGGCCGCCGCCTGTACCAGACGGGGGGCGGACGCGGCCCGCGCCGATCGAAAAGGATCTCGGATGACCCCTGACCACGCCCGCGTCCAGGCCTTGCTCGCGGACACCCGTGGTCGGTTGGAAGCCGGGTTCCCGGCCGCCCGGCCGCCGCGGATTCTGGTGCTCTACGGCTCGCTGCGGGAAAAATCCTTCAGCCGGTTCCTGGCCGAGGCCGCGGCCGCGGTGCTGCGTGACCTGGGGGCGGAGGTGGTGGTCTTCGATCCGCGGGGACTGCCGATGCCCGACGCCGTGGACGCGGACGATCCCAAGGTCGTCGAACTGCGGCGCCTTTCGATGTGGTCGGAAGGCCAGGTCTGGTGCGCCGCCGAGCGCCACGGCGCGATCAGCGCGGTCATGAAGGCCCATTTCGACTGGCTGCCTCTCAAGCTGGGCGACGATTGGACGACCCAGGGACGCACCGCGGCGGTCCTGCAGGTGAACGGCGGGGTGCATTCTTTCAACGCTGTGAACGCCCTGCGCCTGCTCGGGCGCTCGCTGCGCATGGTGGTGATCCCCAACCACCTGACGATCCCGAACGTGTCCCGGCAGTTCGACGAGGCGGGTCTGCTGCTGGCGCCCGACCTGCAGGCCCGGCTTGTCGACGTGATGGAGGAATTGATGAAATTCACGCTGCTGACGCGCGAACGGTCGGACTTTCTGCTCGACAGGCACAGCGAACGCCAGGCCGCCGCGGCGGACAAGGACGGCCGACCATGACCGCGACCCTCTATGGCATCCGCAACTGCGACACGATGAAGAAGGCCTGGACCTGGCTCGATGAGCACCGGGTGGCCTACATCTTCCACGACTACAAGAAGCAGGGGATCGAACGGTCCCGGCTGGAGGCGTGGGTGCGGCTGGTCGGCTGGGAGATTCTGCTCAACCGCGCCGGCACGACGTTCCGCAAGCTGCCCGAGGCGGACCGCCAGGATCTGGACGAGGGGCGGGCGGTGGAGCTGATGCTGGCCCAGCCCTCGATGATCAAGCGGCCGGTGCTGGAGATCGAGGGGCGCCTGCTCGTCGGTTTCAAGCCCGAGCTTTACGCGGCGCAGCTCGCCTAGCGTCGCAGTCGCCGGCTGGTCAGCGGCGCGACGCGGGCCTAGCCTGCCGCTCCTGAAGGGGCGCCGTTCCGGCGGGGGCGAAACATGACCAAGATTTCATGGCCGAGCCTGCATCCGCCGGCCGGGTGCTGCGCCTCTTCCTCATGAGACGCGGGCCGCGACGGCCCACGGGTTATCGATAGGGGTGACATCCATGGAAGCAATCTGGATTCCCATCATCGCGCTGCTTGTGACCGGCGCGGTGATCATTCTTCCGAGCTACTTCAAGAGCCAGGACCGCCAGAGGATCGCCGACGCCCTGCGGGTGTCGATCGAACGCGGCGACCCCCTGCCGACCGAACTGGTCGCCGCGCTCGCCGGCCGGGTGAAGCCGGCGGCCTCGCCCGACCGCGACCTGCGGACCGGCATCATCTGGATCGGCATCGCCTTCGGCATCGCCGTGATGGGGGTGGTGATGGGCGTCGAGGAGCCGGACGCGACCTATCCCATGCTGGGCATCGCCGCCTTCCCGGGCTTCGTCGGCCTCGCCTTCGTGGTGCTGGGGCTGATCAACCGGAAAAAGTCGTAGGCTGGCTTAGCCGGGGGAACAGCCCATGCCGGGCTCACGACATTCAAGGTTCGCCAGCCTGCACGACGTGGAGCTCTGCACCCACGCGGCGACGGGCGAACGACGCGCCTTCGGGGAACTGGTCAGACGCCACGGCTCGGCGGTCCGCGGCCTGCTGCGCCGGATGGGCGCGCATGGAGCCGAGGCCGACGACACGGCCCAGGACGCATTCCTCACCGCGTTCGAGCGTATCGCCGAGTTTCGCGGCGAGGGGACGTTCGCCGGGTGGGTGAAGAAGATCGCCGCGAGGCTCTATCTGCGCCGTCTGCAGCGGGAGCGGCGGCTCGACGCCTTCACCGCCGAGGCGGACGGCGAGGAGACCGACGCCGCCGCCAGCGGCGCCGAGGGGCGTATCGACCTGGACGAGGCGCTGAGGCGTCTGGGGGCGGCCGAGCGCATCTGCGTGACCATGTGCTTCGGGGCGGGATTGTCCCATGCCGAGGCCGCGGAGGCCTTGAACCTGCCGCTTGGAACGGTCAAATCCCATGTCAAACGTGGTCTGGAGAAGCTCAGAGCGCGACTGGCGCCCGCCGACGGCGCCCTGGTGGAGGGGAGGCGCGGCAATGGCTGAGATCGATTTCGAGCGCCGCCTGGAGCGCATCTTCTCGGATAGTCCCGAATTGGCCGACGCGGGGTCCTTCGCCGAGCGGGTGGAGCGGCGGCTGAACGCCGGCTGGACCGCGCGCCGCTGGCTGATCGGCGCCGCTGGCGTGGTCGGCGGGGTCATCGGGGCCAGCCAGCTGGTCATGTCCAATGTGGTCCAGCGGATGGAGGCGGCCGAGGATTCCGCCCGTCTGCTGTCGAGCGGCCTCAGCCAGATTTCGCCGGGCGGCGGCTGGCTGGAGGCGATCACCGCCGGGGGCGGCGCGGTTTGGTTCGCCAGCGGCCTCGCCGTGGTGATGATGGGCTTCGTCTTGAGTCGTGTGATCGGAGAGATCTGACGTGTCTTCCCACCGCCAGGAGGCCGTCCGCCGCCTCGCCGCGCCGGATATCACCGGCCGCAAGGGCAAGACGCCGATCGTCTGCCTGACCGCCTACACCGCGCCGGTGGCCGAATTGCTCGACGACCATTGCGACCTCCTGCTCGTCGGCGATTCCGTCGGCATGGTGGTCCATGGCCTGCCGAACACCGTCGGCGTGACGATGGAGATGATGATCCTGCACGGCCAGGCCGTGATGCGCGGGTCGCGGCGGGCCATGGTGGTGGTCGACATGCCCTTCGGCGCCTACGAGGGCTCTCCCGAGGTGGCCTACGCCAACGCCGCCCGGCTGATGAAGGAGACCGGCGCCCAGGCGGTGAAGGTCGAATCGGGTCCGACCATCGTCGAGACGATCAGCTATCTGGTGAAGCGCGGCATCCCGGTGATGGGCCACGTCGGCCTGCGCCCGCAGGCGGTGCTGGTCGACGGCGGCTTCAGGGCAAAGGGGAAGGGGGCCGAGGAGCGGGCGCTGATTCTCGAGGAGGCCCGCGGGACCGCCGAGGCCGGAGCCTTCGCCATCGTGATCGAGGGCGTCGCCGAAGGCCTGGCGCGGGAGATCACCCAGGCGGTCGAGGTCCCGACCATCGGCATCGGCGCCTCGGCGGAGTGCGACGGCCAGATTCTGGTCACCGACGACATGCTCGGCCTGTTCGACTGGACGCCGAAGTTCGTCCGCCGTTACGCCGACCTGCGCGGCGAGATCGCCAAGGCCGCGGCCGGCTATGCCGAGGACGTCCGTGCCCGCAGCTTCCCGGGGCCGGCCGAGACCTATTTCGCCAAGGCGGGCTAGGCGCTACGGCGACGTGCGCCAAGCGTTGCGGCGCGGGGCGGGCCGCTATAGGTTCCCGGCCTCTGGCGGAACGCCCTTACTGAAGAGAGTCCGGAGTCCCTTTCGTGACCGATCTATTTGAAGAGGTCGAGGAGCAGATCCGCTCCGACCGGTACCGGACGCTCGCCCTCAAGCTGGCGCCCTGGGCGCTGGGCCTGCTGGGCGCGGCTGTGATCGCCGGCCTCGCCTACTGGGGCTGGGACCACTACCGGTCCCAGGCGACCAACAAGGCCTCGGAGCAGTACGCCGCGGCGCTGGAAGCCATCAACGCCGGCGACCAGACCCGCGCCACCCAGCTGTGGACCGAGGTCTCCCAGTCGTCCTCGCGCGGCTACAAGTCGCTGGCCCTGATGCACCTGGGCGGCCTGCAGATCGCCGAGAACAAGACCGCCGAGGCCGTGAAGCTGTTCGATCAGGCGGCCGACGCCGCGCCGGACGCCGTCATCGGCGACGCCGCGCGCCTCAAATCCGCCTTGGCCCTGCTCGACACCGCCCCCTATGCCGAGGTGGAGACGCGCTTGACGCCGCTGATCGAGGACGGCCATCCCTACCGGGTCCAGGCCCGCGAGGCGCTGGCCTTCGCCAAGCTCGTCGCCGGCGACACCGCCGGTGCGCGGGGCGACTTCGTCGTCATCTCCGGCATGCTCGACGCCCCCGACGGCGCCCGCGGCCGGGCGAAGGCCGCCATCGACCTGATCGATTCCGGCTCGGCCAAGGAATTGCCGGCCGCCGTGAAGGCCGCCGCCGCCCTGCCGCCCCCCGCGGCCGTTCAGCATCCCCCGGGCGTCGCCGCCCCCGCCGCGCCGCAACCGAAAGCCCCCGGTCCTCAATGACGCCCAGCCGCAACCGCCTGATCATCGCCCTGCTGGTCACCGCACTGGGCGCGAGCGGCTGCTCGACGGTCAGCCGCCTCAACCCGTTCCAGGGCAAGGACGATCCCCAGGAGATCGCCAGTGAGGGCGAGCGCATCTCCATCGTCCCGGCCGACCAGCTGCTGGAGCCGGCCGAGGCGCTGAAGGGCGTGGACTTCTCCCTGCCGGAAGCCGTGGCGGTCGCCGAATGGCCGCTGCCGGGCGGCACGGCGGAACAGTCGATGGGCCACGTGGACGCGGCCCCCAATCTTTCGATCGCCTGGCGCCGCAGCATCGGTCGCGGGTCCAAGGGCGGCGCCCATGTGACCGCCCCGCCGGTGGCTGCGGCCGGCCGCGTCTACACCATGGACGGCGAATCCACCGTCGCGGCGCATGACATGCGGACCGGGGCGCAGATCTGGCGCACCAACATCCGGCCGAACGACGGCCGCCGCGACCGCGAGGCCTTCGGCGGCGGCGTGGCCTTCGCCGACGGCAAGCTCTATGTCTCGTCCGGCTTCCGCCTGGTCACCCAGCTCGACGCCGCCACCGGCGCGGTCGGCTGGACCACCCGCACGCCCGAGCCGATCCACGCCGCGCCGACCGTCTCCGGCGGCCGGGTGATGGTCGTGGCGATCGACAACACCCTGCTCAGCTTCGATGCGGCTACCGGCGCGCCGGGCTGGACCTATCAGGCCCTGACCGAGTCCGCGCGCATCCTGGCGGCGTCCAGCCCCGCGGTGCAGGGCGATACCGTCGTGGCGGCCTTCGGCTCGGGCGAGCTGGTGGCGCTGCGCGCCGCCAACGGCAACGACCTGTGGAACGAGGCGCTTTCGCGCGCCAGCCGCACCAGCGCCCTGTCGGAGATCCGCGACATTCCCGGCCGCCCGGTGATCTACCAGGGCGACGTCTTCGCGGTCAGCCACTCGGGCGTCTTCGCGGCCACCGACCTGCGCACCGGCCAGGCGCGCTGGAGCCTGCCGGTCGTGGGCGTCACCACGCCGTGGCCCGCGGGCGACGTCGCTTATGTGGTGTCGCGGGCCGGGGAAGTGATCTGCGTCTCCCGCGAGAGCGGCCAGATCTACTGGATCCGGGACCTCAACGAGGGCTTCGTCAGCAAGAAGCGCGGCGGAGTCCTGGGGATCGGCGGCAAGCTGCCGACCCGGCCCCTGTGGTCCAGCCCGCTGCTGGCCAACGACCGGCTGATCATCGGCGGCGCCGATGGTGAGGTGGTGTCGATCAACGCCAAGACCGGCGTGGTCGAGAAGCGCCTCCGCGTCGGCGGGCCGGTGCTGATCGGGCCCATCGCCGCGGGCGGAACGATTTTCGTGGTTACCGATGAGGCCCAGCTCATCGCGTTGCGCTAGCCGCCGCGCTAAGCTGACGCCATGTTGAAACTCGCGATCGTCGGGCGACCGAACGTCGGCAAATCCACCCTGTTCAACCGGCTGGCGGGCCGAAAGCTCGCCATTGTCGACGACCGTCCGGGCGTGACCCGCGACCGGCGCTTCGGCACCGGCCGGATCGGCGACATCGACCTGGAGATCATCGACACCGCCGGCTTCGAGGACGTCACCGACGAGAGCCTCGAGGCGCGGATGCGCGCCCAGACCGTCCTGGCCATCGAGGAGGCCGACGTCTCGCTGTTCGTCATCGACGCGCGCGAGGGCGTGACGCCGATGGACGAGGTGTTCGCCGAAATCCTCCGCCGGCACGACAAGCCGGTGATCCTGGCCGCCAACAAGGCCGAGGGGCGCGCCGGCGAGGCCGGCACGCTGGAGGCGTTCGGCCTGGGCCTCGGCGAGCCGGTCCCGATCTCGGCCGAGCACGGCGAGGGCATCGCCGACCTCTACGCCGCGATCCTGGCGGTGACGCCGGACGAGGACGACTTCGAGGACGAGGCCGAGGACCGCGACAAGCCGGTGCACATCGCCATCGTCGGCCGGCCCAACGCCGGCAAGTCGACCCTGGTCAACAAGCTGATCGGCGAGGACCGCCTGCTCACCGGGCCGGAGGCGGGCATCACCCGCGACGCCATCTCCGTCGACTGGACGTGGGAGGATCGCACGGTCCGCCTCGTCGACACCGCCGGCCTGCGCCGCAAGGCGAAGGTGCAGGAGCACCTGGAAAAACTGTCCACCAGCGACAGCATCCGGGCGATCACCTTCGCCGAGGTGGTGATCCTGGTGATGGACGCCACCCATCCCTTCGAGACCCAGGACCTGCAGATCGCCGACCTGGTGGAACGGGAGGGACGGGGGCTGGTCTTCGTCCTGGCCAAGTGGGACCTGGTGGAGGATCCGCAGGCCCGCCTCGCCGAGTTCATCGAGGAGGCGCAGCGCCAGCTGCCGCAGGTCAAGGGCGCGCCGATCATCGCGCTGTCGGCCGAGACGGGGCAGGGGCTGGAGCGGCTGATGCCGGCCGTGTTCAAGGTCCACGCCGACTGGTCGACCAAGGTGAAGACCCGCGACCTCAACGACTGGCTGCAGATGGCCATCCAGCGCCACCCGCCGCCGGCGGTGGGCGGACGGCGGATCAAGCCAAAGTACATGGCCCAGACCAAGGCCCGGCCGCCGACCTTCGTGCTGTTCGCCAGCCGGGCGGACCAGCTGCCTGAAAGCTACCGCCGCTACCTGATCAACTCGCTGCGCGAGAGTTTCGACCTGCCGGGCGTGCCGCTGCGCGTGACGCTGAAGTCGAACAAGAATCCCTACGCCGAAGGCGAGGAGAAGAGCGGCGCCGCGCCGGCGAAGCCGATCGCCCGCAGGACGACGGGCCTGGCGGCCAAGACGCGCATCGCGGCCGCAGCCGCGGCCGCAGCCGGCGCGGAAGGCAAGCCCAAGCCCAAGCCCAAGCGCCCGGCCAAGTCGAAACCGAAGGTTGGCACGCCGCGCGGCCGGACCCAGAAACTGGCCCGGCCCGGGGTCAAGCCGAAGCGAGCTTCCCGGCCGACTTCCAGTCGGCGAACACCACGTTAGCGGTGGGCAGGCCGAGGTCGGCCTGCGCCAGCTCCACGACAAGCGGACCGATCTCCGAAGGATCGGTGAGGGTGGTCGGGTCCTCGCCCGGCATGGCCTCGGCGCGCATGCGCGTGCGCATCACGCCGGGGTCCAGCAGGACGGCGCGGACGCTGGTCTGCTCGAGCTCGTCGGCCCAGGTGCGGACGAGGTGCTCCATCGCGGCCTTGCTCGCGCCGTAGGGACCCCAGAAGGCTTTCGGACGCGCCACCCGGCCCGTCGTCAGGAAGATCGCCCGGCCGGCGGGCGCGGCGCGCAGCAACGGCTCAGTCGAACGTATGAGGCGGTAGGTCGCGGTGGCGTTCACCGCCATGACCCGGTCCCAGTGCTTCGGTTCGATGTGCGAGACCGGGGTCAGCGACCCCAGGGCGGCGGCGGCGTGGACCAGGACGTCGAGCCGGCCGAACCGTTCGTGGATGGCGAATCCCAGGCGGTCGAGCCCGTCGCCGTCGGCGATGTCCAGCGGCACCAGCGTCGCCGACTTGCCGGTCGCGGTGCGGATGGCGTCGTCGAGGTCCTCCAGAGTGCCCTGGGTGCGGGCGACGGCGACGACGTGGGCGCCAGCCTCGGCGAGGGCCAGGGCGGGGGCGCGGCCGATGCCGCGGCCGGCGCCGGTGACCAGGGCGATGCGATCAGCGAGGGGAAGGGAGTCGGACATGCGCCGCTCTCTAACCGACCTCGCCTGCGGTGTCGCGCCGCTTTGCATAGGCCTCGGCCATCACCGCGCAGACCATCAGCTGGATCTGGTGGAAGATCATCAGCGGCAGCAGCATCAGGCCGGCGCCCGCCGTCGCGAACAGGACCCCGGCCATGGGCGCGCCGGTCGCCAGGCTCTTCTTCGACCCGCAGAAGACGATGGCCACCTCGTCGGCGCGAGCGAATCCGAGGACCCGCGAGGCCGCCAGGGTAGCGGCCAGGACCACGGCTAGCAGAATGCAACACAGGATGGTCAGGCGCAGGAGATCGAGGGCGCTGACGCGGTCCCAGACGCCTTCGACCACCGCGCCAGAGAAGGCAGTGTAGACGACCAGCAGGATGGCTCCGCGGTCGAGGTAGGACAGGACCTTGCCCTGGGCGGTGACCCAGCCGCCGATCCAACGGCGCAACACCTGACCGGCGACGAAGGGCGCCAGCAACTGCAGGGCGATGGCCTCCACCGATTTCAGGGACATCGTCCCCTGTTCCTGGAGCAGCAGGGCGACCAGCAGGGGCGTCAGGGCGATCCCGAGGATGTTGGAGCCCGAGGCGGCGGCGACCGCAGCCCCGACGTTGCCGCGGCCGATGGCGGTGAAGGCCACCGACGACTGGATGGTGGACGGCAGGCAGCCCAGGAAGATGATCCCGCTGGCCATCGAGGCCGGGGTGATCCAGGACGGAAGGGCGGCTAGCCCGAGGCAGAGAACCGGGAACAGGACGTAGGTGGCGCCCAGCACCAGCAGGTGCAGCCGCCAGTGGGTCAGCCCGCGGACCACCGCCTCACGGGGAAGTCGTGCGCCGTGCAGGAAGAAGACCAGGCCGATGGCGACCTTGGTCACCGTGTCGAGGCCGGTGGCCGCGGCCCCGGTCGCCGGGGCGAGCGACGCCACCGCGACCATCGCCATCAGCAGGATGAGGTACCAGTCGGGGCGAAGACGAGCGATCCGTGCTTTCAGTGGTCCCGTCACGCGTCGACGAGGAAGGAAAGCTGACGTTCGGCCGCGTCGTTGCGGCCCTGGGCGATCTCCCTGTCGAGCAGCCGCGTGGGATAGTCGCCCGTGAAGTAGTGGTCGGTGAACTGCGGGTCGGCCGGGTTGCGCGGTTCGGCGTCCATCGCCCAGTAGAGCCCATCGACCGAGAGGTAGCCCATGGAATCCACGTTGAGGATCTTGGCGATCTCCTCGACCGAATGGTTGGCGGCGAGCAGTTTCTCGCGGTTCGGCATGTCGATGCCGTAGTAGTCGGGCCACTGGATCGGCGGCGAGGCCGAGCGCAGGTGCACTTCGGCGGCGCCCGCCTCGCGAACCATGCGCACCACCCGGACGGAGTTGGTCCCGCGCACGATGGAATCGTCGATCAGCATCACCTTCTTCCCGGCCAGAACCGCGCGGTTCGGCGAAAGCTTCATGCGCACGCCCATTTCGCGCGCGCCCTGGGTCGGCTGGATGAAGGTGCGGCCCACGTAGTGATTGCGGATGATGCCCATCTCGAACGGCACGCCCGCTTCCTGGGCGAAACCGAGGGCGGCGGGAACGCCGCTGTCGGGAACCGGCACCACCACATCGACGTCCGCCGGCGCCTCCTGGGCCAGACGGCGGCCCATCCGCTTGCGCACCTCGTAGACGTTGCGGCCGTTCACCACGGAATCCGGCCGGGCGAAGTAGACGTACTCGAAGATGCAGGGCCGGGCGGCGCGGGCCGGGAAGGGACGCAGGCTCTGGATGCCGTCATGATCGATCACGACCATCTCGCCGTGCTCGATGTCGCGCACGAAGCGCGCGCCGACCATGTCGAGGGCGCAGGTCTCCGAAGCCAGCACCGCCTTGCCGTCGAGATCGCCCAGGACCAGCGGCCGGATGCCCAGCGGATCGCGGACGCCGATCAGTTTCTTGTTGGTCAGGGCGACCAGGGCGTAGCCACCCTCGATCCGGGCGATGGCGTCGACGAAGCGGTCGACGATGCGTTCCTTCCGCGAGCGCGCCACCAGATGGAGGATCACTTCGGAGTCGGAGGTCGACTGGAAGATCGCGCCCTCGGCGACCAGCTGCTCGCGCAGGGTGAGGAAATTGGTGAGGTTGCCGTTGTGCGCCAGGGCGACGCCGCCGCTCTCGAGATCTGCGAACATCGGCTGGACGTTGCGGATGAAGGAGCCGCCGGCGGTCGAGTAGCGCGTGTGGCCTATGGCGTGGCCGCCGGGCAGGCGCTCGGCCAGTCCGCCGCCGCCGAAGGCGTCGCCCACATGGCCCATGTGCCGCTCGGTATGGAAGCGCTGGCCGTCGAAGGAGGCGATGCCGCAGGCTTCCTGGCCGCGGTGCTGCAGGGCGTGCAGACCGAGCGCGGTGATCGCCGCGGCCTCGTTGACGTCATAGACGCCGAACACGCCGCACTCGAGGCGCGGTGTGTCGTCCTCGGGGTCCCGAACGGGAGGAGTCGACCCTCGACCGTAAGCCTGGATCATCGGGATTTCTCCACCAGTTCGTCCAAATCGCCGCGTTGCCGCGCCTCGTAGCCGTCCGTCGCGGTTCTGTCACGCGAACCGTCCTGAACGGCCCTGTCGAACGCCGGCCGCAGACGCTCGGCGATGTCCAATCCCTGAGGCGCAAGGCTGGTCAGGAAGCGACCCATGTTCTGCGCCAGCGGCCAGGTCGTGGAGCCGACGATCCAGCGCGGCTGGAGATCCTGCGGTGTGGCGGCGTTGAACATCAGGTTGAGGGCGCCCAGAACGACGAGCCCCCGGGCCAGGCCGATGAGAAGTCCAACGGTCCGGTCCAGGGCGCCCAGAACATTGGCTTCCTGGATGCGCCGGGCAATCCCTGCGCCGATCAGTCGCAAGGCGATGTAGAGGACGGTGAAGACGACGATCAGGCCGGTGACCGTTCCCAGCCAGTCGGGCTGCACGATCGAGCGGGCGAGGGGCGCGAACAGCGGGAGGCCGAATATCGCGGCGGCGGCGGCCAGAACCAGGGCCGCAAGCGCGGCGATCTCCCGCGCCGCGCCACGGGCGAAACCGACGGCGGCGGAGATCGCCAGCAGGCCCAGGACAATGAAATCGAACTGCGTCAAAATCCTAATCCCATGCGCCGTCGCCGATGCGGCGGACGGCGTCCGCCAGCCGGGCGTGGCCGTTGACGGTCATCGGCGCGGCCGTGTCCAGGTCCTCGGGCCCGAGCGCCCGGCGGAAGCCCAGCTTGGCGGCTTCCTTCAGGCGCGAATCCATTCGGCTCACCGCCCGAACGTCGCCGGATAGGCTGATTTCACCGAACACCACGCAGTCCTGCGGCAGGGCCTGGTCGAGGGCGGAGGAGGCCAGGGCCGCCGCCGCCGCGAGGTCCGCCGCGGGTTCGCTGATGCGAAGGCCCCCGGCGACGTTCAGATAGACGTCGCGGTCGCCGAAACCAAGGCCGCAACGCGCCTCCAATACGGCGAGGACCATGGCCAGGCGACCGGAATCCCAGCCGACCACGGCCCTCCGCGGCGTTCCGTAGGCGGACGGAGCCACCAGCGCCTGGAACTCCACCAGCACCGGCCGCGAGCCCTCTATGCCGGCGAACACCGCCGCGCCGGCCGCGCGCTCGCCGGAGGTGTTGAGGAACAGGGCCGAAGGGTTCTTCACCTCGCCGAGGCCGCTGTCGCCCATTTCGAAGACGCCAATCTCGTCGGTGGCGCCGAAGCGGTTCTTGGCGCCGCGCAGGATACGGAACGGATAGCCGCGCTCGCCCTCGAAGGCGAATACGGCGTCGACCATATGCTCCACCACCCGTGGGCCGGCGATCGTGCCCTCCTTGGTGACATGGCCGACCAGGATCACCGCTACGCCCCGTTTCTTGGCGAACCGCACCAGTTCGCCGACCGCGGCGCGGACCTGGGTCACCGACCCGGGGCCAGCCTCGTGGGCGTCGCTCCACAGGGTCTGGATGGAGTCGATCACCACCAGGTCGAAGGGTTCGCGTTTCAGCCCGTCGAGGATGTCGCGCAGCGACGTCTCGGCGGCGAGTTTGACGGCGGCGTCGGCCAGGCCCATGCGCTGGGCGCGGGAGCGGATCTGCTCGACGGCCTCCTCTCCGGAGATGTAGGCGCAGGCGACGCCGCGCCGCGCCGCGCTGGCGGCCACCTGCAGCAACAGCGTCGACTTGCCGACTCCCGGATCCCCGCCCAGCAGGATGGCCGAGCCCGGCACCACGCCGCCGCCGCACACCCGGTCGAATTCCTCGACCCCGGTCGAGATGCGCGGTGGGGAGGGCGTCTCATCCTCGAGGCCCTCGAAATTCAGCCCTCGCTGTCGACTGGCCTTCGTCGGGGCCAGGGCGCCTGGCGGCCGGCTCTGGGTTTCCTGCACCAGGGTGTTCCAGGCGCCGCAGGCCGGGCACTGGCCGGCCCATTTGGTCTGGACCGCGCCGCAGGACTGGCAGGCGAAGACGGCGCCGTCACGGGCCATGGAAGCTCCTGATTCGGATCAAAATGCAGTCTAGCCGATGCGACCCGCCGGGTCTGACGCTTGCGTGGCGGATTCAGGCCTGGCCGATGTAGCGCCGTTCGGCGCGCAAGCTCAGTCGCACGAGCACCTCGTGGGCGACCGTTCCAGCGGCGGCGGCGAGGTCGTCGAGCCGCACGTTTGGGCCGAGCAACTCCACCATGTCACCCGCCCGCGCCTCGGCGTCGCCCAGGTCGATGGCCAAGAGGTCCATGTTGACGATCAACAACGCCCGCCGGGCGCCGGCGAACCAGGCGTAGCCGCGGGCCCGGGACGCGCGGATCACGCCATCGGCGTAACCGGCTCCGACGACGGCCATGCGCGTCGGGCGATGGACCGCGACGCTGGCGCCATAGCCAACGCGGTCGCCCGCCTTCAGATCGCGGATGTCGAGGATGGGGGCGGCGAGGGTGGCGACGGCGCGCAGCCGGTCGTCGTGACGCTCCATCGGCCCGCCGCCATAGAGGCTGATGCCGGGACGCACGAGGTCGAAGCGATAGGCTGGCCCGCGGAACACGCCGGCCGATGCGGCCAGGCTGGCCCGGGCATGGGGGAAGATCGCGCGCGCGGCCCCGAACAGCTCCAACTGCTGGGCGCTGCGGGGATCGTCGAGCTCGGCGGCGGAGCCGAGGTGGCTGATCACCAGATCGACCGGCCGGGCGCTCAGGCTGCGCGCCTGGTCTATCGTCAGGCCCTGGCGGTTCATGCCGGTTTCCACCTGGAGCGTCAGCGGCCCCGGATCGGCCTCCGCCGCCTGGGCCAGGCTGGAGATCACCGGGGTCAGACCGGCGGCGGCCAGGCGGGGGCCAGCGCCTTTCGTCAGGCCGTCAAGGACGTAGATCGCAGCGGGACGTTCGGGGCCCAGTCCCGACCGCAGGGCCTCGCCTTCCGTCAACCGGGCGACGAAGAAGCTGCGTGCCCCCTCCGCCCACAGGCGGCGCGCGACGGGGACCGCCCCCAGGCCATAGCCGTCGCTCTTCACGACCGGCGCGACCTCCGCCCCGATCGCCTCGCGGCGCAGGACGGCATGGTTGTGGGCGAGCGCGTCGAGATCGACGGTGAGGCGCGCGACGGCGGGATCAGCCATGTCGGATCAGTGCGGTTCGTATCGGCTGGAGTCGCGGGCGAGGTTGCCGAACTTGGTCGTGTCGGAGTGGAACGACAGCCGCACGGTGCCGATGGGACCGTGGCGCTGCTTGCCGATGATGACTTCGGCCAGGCCGGCGACCTTGTCCATCTTCTCCTGCCACTCGAAGTGCTCCGGCGTGTTCGGCTGGGGCTCCAGGCGGCTCAGATAGTACTCCTCGCGATAGACGAACATCACCATGTCGGCGTCCTGCTCGATCGAACCGGATTCCCGCAGGTCGGAGAGCTGGGGCTTCTTGTCCTCGCGGTTCTCCACTTGGCGGGAAAGCTGCGACAGGGCGAGCACCGGCACCGACAGCTCCTTGGCGAGGGCCTTCATCCCCTGGGTGATCATGGAGACTTCCTGCACCCGGTTGTCGGAGGCGCCTGCTCCCCCGGTGACCAACTGGAGGTAGTCGATGATGATCAGGTCGAGCCCGAACATGCGCTTCAACCGGCGCGCCCGGGCGGCCAGCTTGGCCATGGTGATGCCGCCGGTGGCGTCGATGTAGAGCGGCGCTTCCTGGATCTCGAGCGCCGCCTCGCGGATCCGGCTGAACTCGACGGCGTCGATCTCGCCCTTGCGGAGCCGGTCGCCGGACACGCCCGAGGCCTCGGCCAGAAGCCGGAGGGCGAGCTGTTCGGCGCTCATTTCCAGAGAGAAGAAGGCGACGATGCCGCCGTTGACCGTCTTCCGCGAACCATCCGGCTGGGGCTCGTAGGCGTAATGCCGCGCCACGTCGAAGGCGATGTTACACGCGAGCGAAGTCTTACCCATCGAGGGCCGCGCGGCGAGGATCATCAGGTCGGAGGGGTGCATGCCGCCGATCTTCTGGTCCAGGTCGATCAGGCCGGTGGACAGCCCGGCCAAGCCCCCGTCGCGGCTGTGCGCCTCGGCGGCCATCGCCACCGCGCCATGCAGGGCGTCGGCGAAGGTGACGAAGCCCTGCGAGATGCCGCCGGTCTCGGCCAGCTGGAAGAGTTGTTGCTCGGCCCGCTCGATCTGCTCGCGCGCGTCCAGTTCGGCGTCGCCCTGCGAGGCCGAGGTAGCGATCTCGCCGCCGATGCGGATCAGGTCGCGGCGCAGCGCCATGTCGTAGACGGCGCGGGCGTAATCCGGCGCGTTGGCGGCGGGCGGGGCCCGGTCCACCAGGTCGGCCAGGTAGCGGACGCCGCCGAGTTCCTCGAACGCGGGGTCGCGGTTGAACTGTTCCGCGATCAGGATCGGCTCGGCGAGCTGGCCCTTTCGGACGTGGTTCTCGATGGCGGTGTAGAGCCGCTGGTGGAAGGGCTCGTAGAAATGGCGTGCCTGCAGATAGTCGCCGATGCGCTCGAACGCCCCGTTGTCGTAGAGGATCGCGCCCAGGAGCGCCTGCTCGGCCTCGACGTTGGCCGGAACGTGCGGGATCGCCACGTCGCTGGCGGCGGGACGGAGATCGAGGGCGGGGACGATCGACATCGGCTATCGATAGACCAACGGCCGGGTGCGAAGCATCACGTCGCGGGCATCTTCCACAGGTTCGGGCCAGCCTGTGGATATAAGCGGGCGCACGGCCGCCGCGCATCTACGAAAGCGGCGCGGGCCCGAAGC
>JAEYTM010000230.1 GCA_023434015.1 Pseudomonadota bacterium
TCGCAGGGCGCTGGTCCGCGGCGCGCCGGGCGAGCCCCTGCGCTTCGAGGACGCCGGCGCCGGCGCTCTGCGCGAAGCCTATCTGCAGGGCGAGGCGCTGGAGCGGGTGCTGTTCACCACCACATCGGGCGCGCTGCCGCCGCGCGATTGGCTGGCCGAGCTATTCGCCGCCGAAGGCCTCACCATCCAGGACCGCACCGCCCTGCTGATCGGCCGTGCGCCGGGCCGGGTGGTGGAAACCGCCCCGCTGGTCTGCGCCTGCCGCGGCGTGCGGGCAGACCGCATCGCCGCCGCCGCGCGGGAGGGGGCCTGCAGCGTCGACGCCATCGTCGAGGCGACCGGCGCCGGGTCCAGTTGCGGCTCCTGCCGGCCCGAGATCGCCCGCATTCTCACCGCCAACCCGGAGGTCCGCCATGCCGCCTGAACCGAAGATGGGGCGTGTCCGCCTGGTGGGCGCCGGTCCCGGCGCCGCCGACCTGCTGACCATCCGGGCGCTGCGGGCCATCGAGGGCGCCCAGGCGCTGCTCTATGACGCCCTGGTTCCCGACGAGGTGCTGGCCCTGGCGCCCGCCGCCTGCCTGAAGATTCGCACCGGCAAGCGCGGCGGCCGGGCGAGCCTCGATCAGGCGACGATCAACGGGTTGATGCTCCGGCTGGCCCGCCGGGGACTGGAGGTGGTGCGGCTGAAGGGCGGAGATCCCACGATCTTCGGCCGTGTCGGCGAGGAGACCGCCTTCCTGCAGAACCATGGCGTCGAGACCGAGGTCGTGCCTGGCGTGACGGCGGCCTGCGCGGCGGCGGCCCAGTTCGGTTTCCCCCTCACCCATCGCCGCCAGGCCCGGCGGGTGGTGCTCACCACCGCGCGGGTGGACAGCGGCCTGGTGGTCGACGACTGGCGCGCGGCGGCCGATCCGGAGGCGACCCTGGCGATCTACATGGGCGCGCAGGCGGCAGGGGCTCTGGCGGCGGGCCTGATGGCGGCCGGACGCTGTGGCGACACCCCGGCGGTGGCGGTGGAGAATGCCGGCCGGGCCGAGGCGCGGCTGTTCAGCGGCACGCTGGCGGCCCTGGCGGACATCCTGCCCGCCGGCCTCGACGGACCGGTTCTGATCGTGGTGGGGGAGACTGCCGCGGCGGCGGCGGGATATGCGGCCGCGGCAGCCGACCGCCCGATGCGGGCGGCCGGCTGAGCCGAGGTCGGCTTAGCGGGTGAGCGTGCCGTCCACCCGGCGCATCAGGCCGAGCGGGTTGCCTTCCGCCAGTTCCGGCGGCAGCAGGGACGCGGGCAGGTCCTGGTAGCAGACCGGACGCAGGAAGCGGTCGATCGCCATGGCGCCCACCGAGGTGCTGCGGCCATCCGCGGTCGACGGGAACGGGCCGCCGTGGACCATCGACCAGGCGACTTCCACGCCGGTGCCGAAGCCGTTGACCAGGATGCGGCCGGCCTTGCGCTCGAACAGCGGCAGCAGGGCGCGGGCGGCGGGCAGGTCGGCGTCCGTCACGTGCATGGCGACGGTCAGCTGGCCTTCCAGCTTCTCGACCACGGCGCGCAGCTGCGCTTCGTCCTTGCAGCGCACCACCAGCGACGAGGAGCCGAACACCTCGTCCTGCAGTTCCGGATGCGCCAGGAAGGCGTCGCCGGAGGTGCTGAACAGGGCCGCCTGGCCCTGGTTGGTCTCGCCGGCCAGGCCGCGACCCTCCAGCTTCACCTCGGAGTGGGTGGCGAGCTTCTCGACGCCCTGGCAGTAGGACTTGTGGATGCCGGGGGTCAGCATGGTCTGGGCGGCCGCGGCGGCGAGCGCCTCGGTGGCGCCGGCCACGAACTGGTCGAGTTGCGGGCTGTCGACCGCCAGGATCAGGCCGGGGTTGGTGCAGAACTGGCCCGCGCCCAGCGTCAGGGCGCCGACGAAGTTCTTGCCGATCGTCGCGGCGCGGTCGGCCAGGGCGCCGGGGAACAGGATGACCGGGTTGATGCTGCTCATCTCGGCATAGACCGGGATCGGCTCGGGCCGCTCGGCGGCGATGCGGACCAGGGCCATGCCGCCGCCGCGCGAGCCGGTGAAGCCCACCGCCTTGATGCGGTGGTCGGCGACCATGCCCTGGCCGACGTCACGGCCGGTGTCGAACATCAGCGAGAAGACGCCTTCCGGCAGGCCGCAGTCGGCGACCGCCTTCTGAACCGCGCGGCCGACCAGGAACGAGGTGCCGGGGTGGGCCGAGTGGGCCTTGACGATGACCGGGCAGCCGGCCGCCAGGGCCGAGGCGGTGTCGCCGCCTGCGACCGAGAACGCCAGCGGGAAGTTGGAGGCGCCGAACACCGCCACCGGGCCGAGCGGCAGCTTGCGCAGGCGCAGGTCCGGACGCGGCAGAGGCGCGCGGTCCGGCATGGCCGGGTCGATGCGGGTGTCGAGGAAGTCGCCGTCGCGCACGACGGCGGCGAACACGCGCAGCTGGCCGACCGTGCGGCCGCGTTCGCCTTCCAGGCGGGCGCGCGGCAGGCCGGTCTCGGCCATGGCGCGGACGATCAGGTCGTCGCCGATGTCGAGGATGTTCTGGGCGATGGTTTCGAGGAACTTCGCGCGCTCCTCCAGCGGCAGGGCGCGATAGGGGTCGAAGGCGGCGTCGGCCAGGGCGGCGGCCCGGTCGAGGTCCTGCAGGGTCGCGCCGCCGAAGCCGGGCTCAAGCTTATTGCCGGTCGCTGCTTCGACGGCCCGCAGTTCGCCGTTCGCGCCGCGGGTCGCGGTCGCACCGATCAGCAGCTCGCCAGTAAGGTCCATGATATCGCATCCCGTCATTTCAGTGGTGTGCCCCCCATATAGGGCGGCTGGCCGCGCATCGCATGAAAGCGGCCTGTGGAACAGCCTTTCCGGGCTGCATAACGACGAACCGCCGGACGCCCGAAGGCGTCCGGCGGCTGTATCGGCCGGCTAGGCCGGCGCCGGGTGTGGCTCAGTAAGCCGGGATGATCCAGGGGATCAGGTACTGTTGGGCCATCACCAGGAGACCGAGGAGCAGCGCCAGCACGATGCTGTGCTTGAAGGTCCGGGCGAGAACCTCGCCTTCGCGTCCCGTCATTCCGGTGACCGAGGTGCCGGTCGAGATGTTCTGCGGCGAGATCATCTTGCCCATCACCCCGCCCGACGAGTTGGTCGCGGCCATCAGCACGGGGTCCAACCCGAGCCGGTTCGCCGCGACGACCTGCAGATTGCCGAAAAGGGCGTTCGCGGAGGTGTCGCTGCCGGTCAGGAACACGGCGGCCCATCCGAGGAACGAGGCGACGAGCGGGAACAGCCACCCGACCGAGGAGACGGCCAGGCC
>JAEYTM010000294.1 GCA_023434015.1 Pseudomonadota bacterium
GCCGCGACGGCTGGCGCGAACTGTTCGAGCGCCTTGGCGGGGTGCTGGGCTCCCCAGCGCGTGGCTGAGCCCGGCGTCGACGTCGGGCGGGTGTTCGCCGCCCTGGGCGATCCGACCCGCCGGGCGAGGGTCGAGCTGCTCAGCGAGCGGCCGTGGGCGGCCTCGCAACTGGCTGCGCCGCTGGGGATCACGGTGACGGCGGGCGGCCAGCACCTGCAGGTGCTCGCCGACTGCGGCCTGGTCTCGACGCGCAAGGCCGGACGGGTGCGCACCTGCCGCCTGGAGACAGCCGGCCTCGCGGCCTTGCAGGCGTGGATCGACGCCCGCCGCTCGCTGTGGGAGGTCCGGTTGGACCAACTCGGCGAGTTGCTCGCCGAGCCGGAGGAGCCTACTCCGCCGCGTGGCGGGTGAGGCCGATCTTCGGGGCCAGCTCGCCCGAGGCGTAGCGCTTGCACATGGCCGACAGCGGCAGCGGCCGGATCTTGCTCGCCCAGCCGGCGGTGCCGAATTCTTCCATCCGCTGCTGGCAGACGGCGCTCATGGCTTCCATGGCGGGCTTCAGATACTTGCGCGGGTCGAACTCGGCCGGGTTCTCGGTCAGCACCTTGCGGATGGCGCCGGTCATGGCCATCCGGTTGTCGGTGTCGATGTTGATCTTGCGCACGCCGTGCTTGATGCCGCGCTGGATCTCTTCCACCGGCACGCCCCAGGTCTGGGGCATCTCGCCGCCGTACTGGTTGATGATGTCCTGCAACTCCTGCGGCACAGACGAGGAGCCGTGCATCACCAGGTGGGTGTTGGGCAGGCGGCGGTGGATTTCTTCGATCACATTCATGGCCAGGACGTCGCCGTCCGGCTTGCGGGTGAACTTGTAGGCGCCGTGGCTGGTGCCCATGGCGATGGCCAGGGCGTCGACCTCCGTGGCCTTGACGAACTCGACGGCCTGGTCCGGATCGGTCAGCAGTTGGTCGTGGCTGAGCACGCCCTCGAAGCCGTGGCCGTCCTCCTTCTCGCCCATGCCGGTCTCGAGGCTGCCGAGCACGCCCAGCTCGCCCTCGACCGAGGCGCCGACCCAATGGGCCATGTCGACCACGGCCTTGGTGACGCGGACGTTGTAGTCGTAATCGGCCGGCGTCTTGCCGTCGGCCATCAGCGAGCCGTCCATCATCACCGAGGTGAAGCCGTACTGGATCGCCGTGGCGCAGGTCGCCTCGTTGTTCCCGTGGTCCTGGTGCATGCAGATCGGGATGTGCGGATACATCTCCGCCAGGGCGTCGATCAGGTGCTTGAGCACGATGTCGTTGGCGTAGGAGCGCGCGCCGCGGCTGGCCTGGATGATCACCGGCGCGTCGACCCGGTCGGCCGCGGCCATGATCGCCAGGCCCTGTTCCATGTTGTTGATATTGAACGCCGGGACGCCGTAGCCATGCTCGGCGGCATGGTCGAGGAGCTGTCGAAGCGTAATCCGGGCCATAATCTACACGCCTGCCTTTTTCACTGAGCCAGAGCCGCCACGCCGGGCAGCGTCTTGCCTTCCATCCATTCCAGGAACGCGCCGCCCGCCGTCGATACGAAGGTGAAATCGTCGACGACGCCCGCCGCGTTCAGGGCCGACACCGTATCACCCCCACCGGCGACCGCCACCAGTTGGCCGGTCGTCGCCAGTCGCGCGGCCTCGCGCGCAGCCTGAACGGTGGCCTTGTCAAAGGGTTGCACCTCGAACACGCCGAGCGGGCCATTCCAGATGAGGGTCTGGCTGTCCGCCATGGCGGCGAGGATCTCGGCCACCGTCTCGGGGCCGGCGTCGAAGATCTTCAGCTCGGGGTCCAGCGGCGCGTCCTTCGACAGCCGCACGACCTCGGTGGCCACCCCTGGGGCCAGGTCCCTGGCGACCACCACGTCGCGCGGCAGGATCAGGCGACAGCCGGAGGCATCGGCCTGCTTCAGGATCTCGCGCGCCGTGTCGGCCATGTCCTTCTCGCAGAGCGAGCCGCCGACATCGTAGCCCTGGGCGAACTGGAAGGTGTTCGCCATGCCGCCGCCGATGGCCAGGTACTGCAGCTGGCCGACCAGGTTGTGCAGCAGGTCGAGCTTGGTGGAGACCTTCGCGCCGCCGACGATGCCCATCACCGGCCGCCTGGGATTGCCCAGCGCCGCGTCGAGCGCGTCGAGCTCGCGTCGCATCTGCTCGCCCGCATAGGCCGGCAGCCGGTGGGCCAGGCCCTCGGTCGAGGCGTGGGCGCGGTGGGCGGCGGAGAAGGCGTCGTTCACATAGAGGTCGCCATTGGCCGCGAGGGCGGCGGCGAACGCCGGATCGTTGGCTTCTTCGCCCGCCTCGAAGCGGACGTTTTCCAGCAGCAGCACGTCGCCGGGCTGCATGGCGTCCACCGCGGCCCTGGCGGCCGGGCCGGCGCAGTCGTCGGCGAACCCGACCGCCGCGCCGACCAGCTTCGCCAGCGGCTCGACCACGGGGCGCAGGCTCATCTCAGGCACGCGCTTGCCCTTCGGCCGGTCGAAGTGGGCCAGCAGGATCACCTTGGCGCCGCCGGCGCGCAGCTTGCCGATGGTCGGCAGGGCGGCGCGCAGGCGGGTGTCGTCGCTGACGCGGCCGTCGGCCATCGGGACGTTGAAGTCCACGCGCACCAGGGCGCGCCGTCCCTGCAGTTCGGCGTCGTCGAGGATGCGGAAGGTCATCGGGCTCAGGCCGCGATCAGCTTCGCCATCGCCACGGCGGTGTCGCTCATCCGCGTCGAGAAGCCCCACTCGTTGTCGTACCAGGTGAGCACCCGGCCAAGCTGGCCTTCGATCACCTGGGTCTGCGGCAGGGCCGCGGTCGAGGAGGCCGCGACGTGGTTCAGGTCGATGGAGACCAGCGGGTCGTCGGACACCGCCAGGATGCCCTTCAGCGGACCCTCGGCGGCCGCGGCGCGCAGGGCCTCGTTGATCTCGTCCTTGGTCACCGTGCGGCCGGGAACGAACTTCAGGTCCACCACCGAGACGTTGGGGGTCGGCACCCGGATCGACGAGCCGTCCAGCTTGCCCTGAAGCTCGGGGATCACCAGCCCCAGCGCCTTGGCCGCGCCGGTCGAGGTCGGGATCATCGACAGGGCCGCGGCGCGGGCGCGGTAGAGGTCCTTGTGCATGGTGTCCAGCGTCGGCTGGTCGCCCGTGTAGGAGTGGATGGTGGTCATGTAGCCGCGCTCGATGCCGCACAGCTGGTGGATCACCTGGGCGACCGGCGCCAGGCAGTTGGTGGTGCAGGAGGCGTTGGAGACGATGATGTCGCCGGCCGTCAGCCCCTGGTGGTTCACGCCGTAGACGATGGTCTTGTCGACGCCGTCGGCCGGGGCGCTGATCAGCACCCGCTTGGCGCCGGCCGACAGGTGCGCGCTGGCCTTCTCCTTGGAGGTGAAGAGGCAGGTGCACTCCAGGGCGATGTCGACGCCGAGATCCTTGTGCGGCAGCTCGGCCGGATTGCGGATGGCGGTGACCTTGATCTTGCCCAGGCCGACGTCGATCCAGTCCTCGCCGGTGGTGATCACCCCGGGGAAGCGGCCGTGGACGCTGTCGTAGCGCAGCAGGTGGGCGTTGGTCTCGACCGGGCCCAGGTCGTTGATGGCCACAACCTCGATGTCCCGCCGCGCGTGTTCGACGATCGACCGCAGGACCAGCCTGCCGATGCGGCCGAAACCATTGATGGCGACGCGAACGGTCATGGGCGAGCTCTCCCTCTGCGGATTTGCGGCGATAGTGGCGATTGCGAGGGGTTGTTGAGGCGGGGGGTCCGCAAGTCAAGCCCTGGGCAGGAAGCTCC
>JAEYTM010000148.1 GCA_023434015.1 Pseudomonadota bacterium
TCGGCGACGCCATGGCCAACGACGCCGACACCCTGGTCACCCAGGGCGCCGTGCAGTCCAACCACGTCCGGCAGACCGCCGCCGTCGCCGCGAAGTTCGGCTTCGCCTGCGAGGTCATCCTTGAGGAGCGCACCGGCTCGACGGCGGTGGACTACACCCGCTCGGGCAACGTCCTGCTCGACGAACTGCTCGGCGCGCGCATCCGCACCGTCCCGGCCGGAACCGACATGAATCTGGCGCTGGCCGAGGTGGCGGCCGACGTCGCCGCGCGCGGGGGCCGGCCCTACGTCATCCCCGGCGGCGGCTCCAACATCATCGGCGCGCTCGGCTATGTGGAATGCGCCCTGGAGCTGGTCGCCGACGCCAACAAGATGGGAGTCGAGATCGACCGCATCGTCACCGCCACGGGCAGCGCCGGGACCCACGCGGGCCTGGTCGCGGGCCTCGCGGTCATGGGCGCCGACATCCCGGTGCTGGGCATTGGCGTCCGGGCGCCGAAGGAGGCGCAGGAGGCCAGCGTCTTCCGCCTGGCCCAGGAGACCGCCGACCTGCTGGGTCACCGGGACCGGGTGACGCGCGACATGGTGGTGGCGGATTGCGACTATGTCGGCGCGGGCTACGGCCTGATCGACGATGGGGTGATCGACGCCCTGAAGCTCGCCGCGCGGTGCGACGGCCTGCTGCTCGACCCGGTCTATACCGGCAAGGCCATGAAGGGCCTGATCGCCCTCGCCCACCAGGGCGCCTTCGACCGCGAGACGGTGGTCTTCCTGCACACCGGCGGCGCCCAGGGCCTGTTCGGCTACCAGTCGGAGCTGGACGGAAAGCTGGGATGAGCGAGACCCTGACGCTTGGCGTCCTGGGCGGCATGGGCCCGGCGGCGACCCTCGACTTCCTGGCCAAGATCCATGCCTTCACGCCGGCGCAAGGGGACCAGGACCACATCCGGGTGATCGCCGACATCAATCCGAAAGTGCCCGACCGCAACGGCCCCGGCGGCGCGGCCGGGCCGGTGCTGGCCGAGATGGCCGGAGCGCTTGCCGGGGCCGGCGCCGATGTTCTGGCCATTCCCTGCAACACCGCCCACGCCTATGCGGACCTGATCCAGCGCGCCTGCGGCCTGCCGCTGATCGACCTGATCGAGACGGGCGCCAGCGCTGCGCGCGACACCGGGGCCCTGCGTGTCGGGGTGCTCGGCACCCGCGGCGCCCTTCGCCTCTACCGGGAGTATCTGGCCGCCCAGGCCATGGAGCTGGTCGGCCTCGACGTCGATCGCCAGGAGGCGTTCATGGACCTCCTCTACCGGATCAAGGCTGGCGACCTCGGGCCGGGCGCCCGGGCGGACATGGCCGCGCTTGGCGAACTGCTGATCGACAGTGGCGCGGAGGTCGTGCTGGCGGGCTGCACCGAAGTGCCGCTGGTGCTGGGTTCCGGCGATCTCAGCGCCCCGGTCATCGACCCGGGCGAACTGCTGGCCCGCCGCTGCGTCGCCGTCTGCCTGGGCCTCGAGCCCGTCCCGCCGCCGCCGGCGCTCTAGCGCGCGGCCAGCCGCTCCAGCAGGGCGGCGTGAAACTCGGCCGGCGCCTCGACCTGGGGCGAATGACCGAGCGCCGGGAATTCGACCAGCTCCGCCCCGGGGATCGCCGCGGCCGCGCGTCGGCCGAGACGCGGATAGTCGCCCAGCCGAGCGGCGACCTCTGGCGGAGCGCGGTTGGCGCCCGGCGCCGTGCGGTCCTTCTGGCCGATCATCAGCAGGGTCGGCACGCGGATCCGGCCGAACTCGTAGAGCACCGGCTGGGTGAAGATCATCTCCGAAGTCAGCGCCTGGTTTCGCGCCACCAGCGCCTTGCCCGGCCCGGCGTAGAGGCCCGCCGCCATCGACACCCAGCGGTCGTATTCGGGCTTCCAGTCGCCGGAGAAATAGACCCGCTGCTGGTAGGCCTTGATGCTGGCGAAGCTGGTGCGCAGCTCGCCCGCATAGGCCTGGTCCACGGTCGCGTAGGGGACGCCCTCGGCCTTCCAGTCCTCCAGGCCGAGCGGATTGACCATCACCAGTCGCTCCGTCGCCTCCGGGTACGACAGGGCGTAGCGGGCCGCCAGCATGCCGCCCATGGAATGGCCGATGACCACCGACCGCTCCACACCGCGGCTTTTCAGGAGCGCGCGGGTGTTGGCCGCCAGTTGGTGGAAGCTGAACTGGTGATGCTCGGGCTTGGTCGACTTGCAGAAGCCGACCTGGTCGACGGCGATCACCCGGTAGCCCGCCTCGGTCAGGGGCCGGATGGTCCCTTCCCATGTCGCGGCGCAGAAGTTCTTGCCGTGTAGCAGCAGGACCGTTCGACCGTTCGGCCGCGGCGCCGCCACGTCCATGAAGGCCATGGAGAGCGGCTGCCCCTGGGCGCTGAACGCGAACCGCTGCACCGGATAGGGATAGTCAAACCCCTCCAGTTCGGGCCCGTAGGCAGGCTGCACCGCCGCCTGGGCGGCCGTGGGGATGGCCGCGGCCAGACCCAGGAGGGCGATCAGCGCGACTGCGGTGCGATTCGTCATGGCGTCTCCGGGCCGGCGATCGGCCGATCTTGGCGCCTTGGATCCGCGGCCGCCATGGCCGCGCCACCACGATGGTCACTCCGCGAGCGGCCCCGCCATGCGATTGTGCATCGCACACCATTTTTTCCGCGACGCAGCATGAGCCATTGAAGCCGGAGTCCGCCGGCGGCACCTTCAACCCCGGACGGAAGGTTCGGCGTCAGTTACGACCACCGCCCAGAGGAACGCCGCGAAAGGGGTTGGAAGCAACCTCAATCCGGAACCGAAAACATGATCCGTATCGCCACTGTCGCGGCTCTCGCCGCCTTCGTCGCCCTCCCCGCCAGCGCTGAACCCGTCCGGGTTCCGACCGCCGGCAAGACCCCCGCCCAACTGCAGAAAGACATCGCCAGCGCAGCCCGGCAGATCTGCCGTGAGGAGCTTCACGGCTCCAGCAACTCGGTCGGCGTGATCGAGGCCTGCGTTCGCATCGTCGTGGACGCCACCTTGGCCGACCCGCAGAATGCGACCATCGCCTCGCTCAAGCCGATCAAGCTGGCGCAGCGTTAGCCGCCGAAAGGGGCGAGCGCCGGTCCGCCGGCCTCGCCCCGACTAGAGCCTTGCAGCGCTGAAAGTATCGCAGGCCGCCGGGTCGCCGCTCTGCACCCCGGTGCGGAACCAGCGCATCCGTTGCTCCGACGAGCCGTGCGTGAAGCTCTCGGGCATCACCCGGCCCTGGCTGCGCTGCTGCAGGGTGTCGTCGCCGACCGCGGCGGCGGCCGTAAGCCCGGCCTCGATATCCCGTGCGTCGAGGGCCACCTGGCCTCCGGAGACGGCCGCGGCGTGCGCCACCCAGACCCCTGCGTAGCAGTCGGCCTGCAGCTCGACGCGCACCGCGCCGCTCTCAGCGCCCCGCGCGCCCATGCGCTGGCCACGGTCCATCTGGCCGCTGATGTTCTGGACGTGGTGGCCGATCTCATGGGCGATGACATAGGCCCGCGCCGCCTCGCCCTCCGCCCCGAACTTGGTCTCCAGCTCCTGCCAGAAGGAGAGGTCGAGATAGACCTTGCGGTCGGCCGGGCAATAGAACGGCCCCATCGCCGACTGGCCCATGCCGCAGCCGGTGCCGGTGGCGCGGTCGTAGATCACCATGCCGGCGGGCGGGCTGTAGCTTGAGCCCGACTGGCGGAACATCTGGGTCCAGACATCGTCCACGGAGGTGGAGACCACATCGACGAACACCGCCGCCTCGTCGGCCGGCGTGCCGCGGACGCCTTCCTGCTGCGCGGCCTGCTGGCCGCCGACCACGCTCATGGTGGTCGAGGGATCGATGCCGAAGACGAAATAGCCGATCAGCGCCAGGATCACGCCGCCGGCGCCGAGGCCGCCGACGCCCGCCGCGCTCAGCCCGCGCCGGTCCTCGATGTTTCCTGACCTGCGTCCGCCCGTCCAGCGCATGCGCCGCCTCCACCCGGTTGATTGTCCCGAAGGATAACGCGGCGCGGCCGCGCTTGCTCCACCGATCGCTTAGCGGCGGTTTTCGGACGCCTCGCGTACCCGGGCGTTGGAAGCCGACAGGGCGGCGTCGGGGATGGAGGCGATCTGACCGGAATCGAACGGCGGCGGGGTCGCCGGCGGCGGCGGCTGCGGTTCCGGCGGGAGCGGCAGGCGCGGCGTGCGACCTTGCGCCTGGATGTCGCGGATCGCCTGTTCGCTGCGAACGCGGGCGTCGAGCGCCATGAGTTCGTTGTGGAGGGCGACGCCCCGCTGGCGGGCCAGCTCCTGCTCGGCCCGCATCTGGTTCTCCATCAGGATGGCGTTGAAGTCCTGGGCCAGAGCCGGGGCCGGGACAGCCACGGCGAGGGCGAGAACGAGGGCGGCGCGCATGACGGATCTCCTCGGGCGGCCCTCCAAGATGGGGATGAAGACGCCGCCCGGCTAGGTCGGATCCGCCGCCCGGAAGCGGCGCAGCTCGCGATTGAGGATGTAGACCCCGCTGCCGGCGACAACCAGCGCGCCCACCACCGTGGTCAGGTGCGGCAGCTCCGACCAGACCAGGTAGCCGAACAGGGTCGCCCAGATCAGCTGGGTATAGTCGAAGGGCGCCACCACCCCCACCGGCGCCAGGCGCAGGGCCTCGGTCAGGAAAAGCTGGCCCACTCCGCCGACCAGGCCAGCGCCGATCAGCATGGCGAGGGTCAGGCGGTCAGGCATGGTCCAGCCGAACGCCGAGCCGACCAGCCCAAGCACCGTGCCGGCCAGGGTGAAGTAGAAGACGATGGTCGGGCCGCGCTCGGTGTCGGTGATCTGACGGATCGCCACCATCGCTCCGGCCGAGCCGAGGGCGCTGCCCAGCGCCAGGGCGACGCCCAGCATGTTCATGTGCCCGGGCTCCGGCCGCACCATGATCAGCACGCCGACGAAGCCGACGGCGACCGCCGCCCAACGCCGCCAGCCCACCACCTCGTGCAGCAGCAGGGCGGCCAGGGCGGTCATGAACAGCGGCGAGGCGAACTGGATCGCGGTCGCCTCGGTCAGCGGCAGGTGCTGTACGGCGGAGAAGCCGCACATCATCCCGGTCAGGCCGACCGCCGCGCGCGCCAGGTGGCCGAAGGGCCGGCGCGTGCGCAGCACCTCGAAGCCGGTGGTGCGCCAGATGTAGATCCCCAGCGGTACGAAGGCGAAGAAGTTGCGGAAGAAGATGATCTCGAACAGCGGCACGCCCCGCTGCCCGCACCACTTCACCAGGGCCGACAGGCTGGCCATGCAGGCCATCGCCATCACCCTGTAGGCAATGCCCAGGGCCACGTTCGGCGTCGGCGGATAGGAGAGGGGCGCGGCGATCACCCCGCGGGTTTGCGACCGCCGGGGCGGCGGCGTCAACCGGTGTCACGGCCCCGACGACTGGCGCTGAGGCGAAACCGCCGGCTCCGGGAGCCGGCGGCCCCCGGTCATTCGCCGTAGTACTTGGCCAGGTAGCTGACGACGGAGGCGAACTCCTCGTCGCTCACCGCCGCCCCGTAGCTGATCATCTTCTCGACCGTCTCGCTCCAGGCGTCGGCCGAACGCTTCTGCGAGGTGACCTGACCGGC
>JAEYTM010000322.1 GCA_023434015.1 Pseudomonadota bacterium
GGCGCCAACGCCGCCGGCGGGGCCGCCGTTGCTGGTGCTGCCGCCCGCGGCGCCGGCCACCGAGGAAGCCCCGCCGATCAACGTGCCGACCCCGGAACCGATCGTCGTCCCGCCGATCTCCGAGGATGAGGTCGAGGCGGCCCCGCCCAAGGCCGAGGCGGCCAAACCCGCCGAGCCGGTGCGACGCGCGCGCTATGACGTCGCCGTCCTTCAGGCCATCGACAAGGTCACCGCCGAAAGCCTCCGCTTTGAGGCGCCTGTGGGTCGACCGGTCCGCTACAAGAGCCTGGTGTTCACGGTCCGCGCCTGCGAGCGCTCCTCGCCCGACGAGGCGGTGGCGGATTCCGTCGCCTACCTAACGGTGGATTCGCAGCCGCAACCCGAGCCGGGCAAGCCGGCCCTACCCGCGCGGCAGGCCTTCCGTGGCTGGATGTATGCGTCCTCGCCGGGGCTCAACCCGATGGAACACCCGGTCTACGACGCCTGGTTGATCACCTGCAGGGCCGCCGCGCCGCCACGCACCGCCAGCCGCTGAAAGTCGGCCTCAACGGTCAGGGATTCGGCCAACCGGCGGTGATACTCAGGCCGCTCGATCTCCTGCGCGCCAAACTGGGCTAGGTGCTCGGTCATGAACTGGGCGTCCAGCAGTCGGAATTCGCCCGCGATCAGCCGCGCCACCAGATGAACCAGGGCCACCTTCGAGGCGTCGCGGGTGCGGGAGAACATGCTTTCGCCGAAGAAGGCGCCCCGAAGGGCGACGCCGTAGAGGCCGCCAACCAGTTCGTCGTCGCGCCAGCATTCGACGCTGTGGGCGAAGCCGCGAGCGTGCAGGCTGCCGTATAGCCTTTCGATGGGACGGTTGATCCAGGTCTCGGTCCGGCCGGGTCCCGAGGCGGCGCAGGCCTGCACGACCTCGGCGAAGGCGGTGTCGATGCGGATGTCGAAGGAATCGCCCCGGACGGTGCGGGCCAGCCGGCGCGAGATGTGGAAATCTGCCAGCGGGATCACCCCGCGCCGCTCAGGGTCTATCAGGAAGACGCGCGCGTCCTCGCGGGCGTCGGCCATGGGAAAGACGCCGCGGCCGTAGCAGGCCAGGAGGTCGCGGGCGGTGAACGTTTCCATCACCGCCCCCGCGTCAGGCGGACGCCTGCGCCTTCATCCAGTTCTCAAGCCAGTGGATGTTGTAGTCCCCCGCGAGGATGTCGGGCTGGATCAGCAGTTCCTGGAATAGGGCGATGTTGGTGTCGATCCCGCCGACCACGATCTCGCCCAGGCAGCGGTTGAGACGGGCGATGCATTCCTCGCGGTCCCGGCCGTGGACAATCAGTTTGCCGACCAGGCTGTCGTAATAGGGGGGGATCGAATACCCGGCGTAGAGCGCGCTATCGAGCCGCACGCCCAGACCGCCCGGGGCGTGGAAGCCGGTGACGAGGCCTGGCGAGGGGACGAAGGTCTTGGCGTTCTCAGCGTTGATGCGGCACTCGATGGCGTGGCCTTCGAACACCACGTCTTCCTGGCGGAACGACAGCGGCAGGCCGGCGGCAATGCGGATCTGCTCGCGCACCAGGTCGATGCCGGTGATCGCCTCGGTGACCGGGTGCTCCACCTGCAGGCGGGTGTTCATCTCGATGAAGAAAAACGCGCCGTTCTCGTACAGGAACTCGATGGTGCCGACGCCGAGGTAGCCGATCGCCCGCACGGCATCCACCACCACCTTGCCGATCTTGGCGCGGGCGGCCGCGTCGATCACCGGCGAGGGGGCTTCTTCCAGAACCTTCTGGTGGCGGCGCTGGAGCGAGCAGTCGCGCTCGCCCAGGTGAACGACGTTGCCGTGGCTGTCGGCCACGACCTGCAGCTCGATATGTCGCGGCGTCTGGAGATAGCGTTCCATGTAGACCGCGTCGTCCCCGAAGGCCGCCTTGGCCTCCGAGCGGGCCGTGGCCACGGCTTCGGCGAGGTCTTCCTCGGTGAGGGCCACCTTCATGCCACGTCCGCCACCCCCGGCGGCGGCTTTGATCAGCACCGGGAAGCCGATGGTCTTGGCGGCCGCGAAGGCTTCCTCCTCGGTCGTCAGGGCGCCGTCGGAGCCCGGAACGACGGGGATGCCAGCGTCCTTCACCGCCTGCTTGGCGGTGATCTTGTCGCCCATCAGCCGGATGTGGTCGGGCTTCGGGCCGATGAAGGTGAAGCCGTGCGCGCCAACGATCTCGGCGAAGCGCGCGTTCTCGGACAGGAAGCCGTACCCGGGGTGGATCGCCTGGGCTCCGGTGATCTCCGCGGCGGCGATGATCGACGGGATGTTGAGATAGCTTTTCGCCGCCGGAGCCGGGCCAATGCAGACGCTTTCGTCAGCCAGCCGGACCCACATGGCCCCGGCGTCCGCCTCGGAATGGACCGCCACCGTGGAGATGCCCATCTCCTTGCACGCGCGGTGGACCCGGAGCGCGATCTCGCCCCGGTTGGCAATGAGGATTTTATCGAACATCGCCCTACTCGATGACGGCGAGCGGTTCGCCGAACTCCACGGGCTGGGCGTCGGCGACGAGGATTTCGACCACGCGCCCGCTCTTCGGGGCGGGGATCGGGTTCATCGTCTTCATGGCCTCGATGATCATCATCGTCTGGCCGGCCTGGACGGTGTCGCCGACTTTCACGAACGGATCGGCGCCGGGCGAGGGCTGGAGATAGACCGTGCCCACCATCGGCGAATTGACCACGTCGCCACGGGCGCGGGTTTCAGCGGGCGCGGACTCGGCGGCCACGGGCGCAGCCGCAGCGGCCGCGGCGGGAGCCGCCGCCGGAACGGCCACCTGGACGGGCGCGGCCGCGACCAGAGTCTTCGCCACCCGAATCTTCAACTCGTCGTGCTCGACCTCGATTTCCGACAGGCCGGTCTCGTTGAGGATGTCGGCCAGTTTGCGCACCAGGCGCGCGTCGATCGGATCGGCGGGAGCCTTGGGACTGCTAGCCATTTAAAAAACCCTATCTATCTGGAGGCTCAGCGGGCGAGGCCCGCAGCGGCCTCGACGGCCAGTTCATAGCTCGCGGCCCCGAAACCAGTGACGGTTCCGGTGGCGGCGAGGGAAACGTATGTCTCCCGGCGGAACGCCTCGCGGGCAGCCGGGTTCGAAAGGTGGCATTCCACGATCGGCAGATTCAGCATCTTGAGCGCATCGAGGATGGCGACCGAGGTGTGGCCATAGGCGGCGGGGTTGATGACCAGGGCGCAGGCGCTCTCGCGAGCTTCCTGAATCCAGTCGACCAGTTCGCCCTCGTGGTTCGATTGGCGGAACACGATTTCACGGCCCAGAGCCGCCGCACGCGTCGCGCAGAGCATGCGCACGTCGTCCAGGGTTTGATGGCCGTAAATCTCAGGCTCGCGGATCCCCAGGAGGTTGAGATTAGGTCCGCTCAGCACATAGATCGGTTTCGACATTCGGCCCCGCCGTCGATTCCGCCGTCTTGTACCGGGCGGGGCTGCGGGTCACAAGCGTGCCGACTGGAGGTGCATTCATGAACTTGACGGTGAATGGCGAAGCCCGTGGCTTCCAGGGCGTGGACGATGTCGCCGGTCTGGTCGCGGCGCTGGGCCTCGACCCCCGCAAGGTGGCTGTCGAACGCAATCTGGAGATCGTGCCGCGTTCGGCGTACGGACGCACCGAACTCTCGGACGGCGACCGGATCGAGATTGTGCATTTTATCGGAGGCGGCTGACATGGACGGGTCTACCCACGCGCAGGACACCTGGAGCGTCGCCGGCCGGACCTTCACGTCGCGACTGATCGTCGGCACTGGCAAGTACAAGGACTATGCCCAGAACGCCGCCGCCGCCGAGGCGGCGGGCGCTGAGATCGTGACCGTCGCCGTGCGCCGCGTGAACCTGTCCGATCCCAGCCAGCCGATGCTGGTGGATCATGTGAAGCCGGACCGCTTCACCTTCCTGCCAAATACGGCCGGCTGCTTCACCGGCGAGGACGCGGTCCGGACGCTGCGACTGGCGCGGGAGGCCGGCGGCTGGGACCTTGTGAAGCTGGAGGTGCTGTCGAACACCAAACACCTGCTGCCCGACATGGAGGAGACCCTGCGGGCGCTGAAGCTGCTGATCGCCGACGGCTTCCAGGTGATGGTCTATTGTTCGGACGATCCGGTCTATGCGCAGAAGCTGGAGGACGCCGGCGCCGCGGCGATCATGCCGGCAGCCGCGCCGATCGGCTCGGGGCGCGGCATCCAGAATGTCCTCAATCTCGGCCTGATCATCGAACAGGCGAAGGTGCCGGTGCTGGTCGACGCCGGAGTCGGTACGGCCTCCGACGCGGTGATCTCCATGGAGCTCGGCTGTGACGCCGTGCTGATGAACACGGCGATCGCCGAGGCCACGGACCCCATCCGCATGGCGCGGGCGATGCGCCATGCGGTGATCGCCGGGCGGGAGGCCTATCTCGCCGGCCGTATGCCGCGCCGCCAGTACGCCGACCCCTCGTCGCCTCGGTCGGGCCTGATCTAGGCTACTAAGCCGCCGGCCGCTTGAGGTCGGCGGCCTTGGCCTGGGTGATGGCCGCCTTCAGCGCGTTCATGTCGGCGCCGGGAATGACGGTGTCCCCGACCACGAAGGCCGGCGTGCCCTCGATCTTCAGCGCCTGGGCCAGCACCCGGGTGTCGGCGATGTGCTTGGTGATCTCGGCGCTCTGGGCCGCGCGGCGGGCCGCCGCGGGGTCGACGCCGCTTTCACGCAGATGGCGGTCCAGCGCCGCCTCGTCGAGGCTCTTCTCTTCCATCCAGCGGCGGTGGAGCTCCAGGCCCTTGGCCTTGGCCGGGGCGGTGAGGGCGATGCGGGCGGCGGTGTCGGAGACCTCGCCAAAGATCGGCAGTTCCTTGAAGACCACACGGATTTCAGGATCGGTGCGGATCATCTCCAGCACCTCGGGCGCGGCGATTTTGCAGTAGCCGCAGCGGTAATCGTAGAACTCGACGACCGTCACCTTGCCGTTGGGATTGGCCACGAGATCGCGCGGATCGCGTTCGAGTTCGGCCCGATGCTTCTCCACCAGCTCGCCCGCGGCCTGGGCGGCGGCGAGCTGTTCCTTCTCGTTCAGCTTGGCGACGGCCTCGCGGATCACCTCGGGGTGTTCCAGCAGATAGGCGCGCACACGCTCCCCGAACGCGGCGTCCTCCGTCTTCTGGCAGGCGGCTAGGGAAAGGGCGACAGCGAGGCCGGCGACGGCGTGGCGGGGCGAGATCATGCCGTGCTGATAGGCGAACGGGCGGCGTTTGCGAAGAGTCAGCGCAGCAGGGCGCCTTCGCGCGCCAGTTCCCGCAGCTCGGCGCGGCTCGGGTCGGCGACCATGAAGATGTCGGTCGCCCGGCGCCATTCCGGCGTGCTGCGTTCCAGTTTTTCGCGCGCCCGGACAGCGAAGATCCGCGCCTGGCGCATGTCGCCGAGGTTGAAGTTGTATTCGGCGGTGGCGAGCCGCGCGAGCCCTTCCTCGCCGGTCTTGTCGTAACCCTCCGCCAGCAGCCGCCAGGCCACGGCGTTCTCGCTGTCCTGGGTGAGGGACTTCTTCAGCTCGGCGACGCCTTCCTCGACCTTGGCCCTGTCTTCGAGGGCGATCAGGGTCTGGGCGAGGTTGATGCGCAGCAGCGGCGCGTCGGGTTTCAGCTCGACGGAGCGACGCTGCGGTTGTTCCGCCTCGGCCGTGCGGGCGAATTCGAAGAGAATCTGGCCCTTGAGCTCCCAGAGATACGGGTTCTCGGGCTGCTCCTCCAGGAGGGCGTCGATCAGGCGCAGCGCCCGGTCGGGCTCGCGCATCTGATAGTAAGCGATGGCGCGCGCGTAGCGGGCCGGATAGCTTGTGTCCTTCTCCTCATACTTCACGATGGCGACCTGCGGGCTGAGGAACCCCTCCAGCTTGGCCTTCATGATGTTGTGGGTGAGGATGGCCTCGGGCGTGTCGACCTTTTCAAAGCTGGGCAGGGCGGCCACCCGGGTCTGCAGAGCCTCGATCCGGCTGGAAGACAGGGGGTGGCTGCGGAAGTAGGCGTAGCGCCGGCTCTCGTCGAACACTTCCTGGTAGCGGAAGTTGTCGAAGAACTGGGCCAGTCCACGGCCGGAGATCCCGGCCTTTTCCAGCAGGGTGGCGCCGGCCTGGTCGGCGCGGGATTCCTGTTCGCGGCTGAAGCCCATGGCCCCGATGGCGCCGAAATAGCTGGCGCTGCCGGCCAGGCCCGCGGCCGCGTCCGGCGCCCCGGCGAGGGCGGCCAGGACCCCAAGGCCCATGGTCAACAGGAAGGGCCGCATGCCGGCCGCGTTCATTTCCCCCGAGCGGATGCTGTGTCCCGCCGCGAGGTGGCCGACTTCGTGGCCGATGACCCCCTGCAGTTCGTTGGGCGTCTTCGATTCCAGGATCAGGCCGGTGAAGATGCCCATGGTCCGCGGGGCGGCGAAGGCGTTCAGGTCCTTGCTGCCGATCAGCAGGATGCGGACGTTCTTCGGATCCATCCCGGCCGCCTGCAGGATCGGGGCGGAGTTCTGGTGGAGGATTTCCTCGATCTCGGTGTCGCGGATCAGCGACAGCCCGCCGCTCTGCGCAGCCGCAGGCGCGGGAGGCGCCAGCAGGCTCGCCGCCGCGATGGCGGCGAGGGCTATGCGGGAAACCGACCGGGCAGGCGAGACCATGCTCAACTCTCTACAGCGCCTCCCATGCCCGGTCAGAATCTAGCGCGTCACCCGCGCCGCCACCAGCCTTTGCGCGGCGCGGCCGGCGGGGCGGAGATTTCCGCCGGATCCGGCGCAGCCGGGGCGGCCGGAGCCTGGGGTTCCGGTTCCGGCGCGGCTTCGGGCGCAGCAGCGGCGACCACCTCCAGAGCGGGGGCCGGGGCCGGAGCGGTGATGTCCGACGCGGGAGCCTCGACCGGCGCCTCCACCGGAGCAGCCGCCTTGGGCTTGCGGGTCCGGGTGCGCTTGGCCGGGGCGGCCGGCGCCT
>JAEYTM010000340.1 GCA_023434015.1 Pseudomonadota bacterium
GGCGGCGGCCCCCGACCTGGGCTGAGGCGGTCCGCGGCGCGGCAGGCTTGCCCTGAGGCCGCCAGCGGCCTATTCGCTCGGCATGGCTTTCCCGGGACGCAACTGCTGGCGATGGCGCTGAGCCGCCCGATACCGTCGTGCGCCGCCGCGGCGTCCGCGTCCCCACGTCCACTCCGTTCCAGAAGCCCGATCCCATGACCGACCAGACCCCTGCCCCCTACGCGGGCCCCCAGCGCGTGCTGTCCGGCGTGCAGCCGTCCGGCGGCCTGCACCTCGGCAACTACCTGGGCGCCCTGGTGAAGTTCGTGCGCCTGCAGCACGAGATCCCGACGTTCATCTTCGTCGCCGACCTGCACGCCATCACCGTCTGGCAGGACCCGGCGAAGCTGAAGGACCAGGTCCGCGAGATCGCCGCCGCCTATCTGGCGACCGGCCTGGACCCCAAGGTCGCCACCATCTTCCCGCAGTCGGCCGTGCCCGAGCACGCCGAACTGGCCTGGATCTTCAACTGCGTCGCGCGGCTCGGCTGGCTCGACCGGATGACCCAGTTCAAGGAGAAGTCGGGCAAGCACAAGGAGCGCGCCAGCGTCGGCCTGTACACCTATCCGGTGCTGCAGGCGGCCGACATCCTGGCCTACAAGGCCACCCAGGTGCCGGTCGGCGACGACCAGAAGCAGCACCTGGAGCTGACCCGCGACATCGCCGCCAAGTTCAACCACGACTACGAGGCGCCGAACTTCTTCCCCCTGCCCGAGCCGCTGACCCAGGGGCCCGGCGCGCGGGTGATGAGCCTGCGCGACGGCGCGGCGAAGATGTCCAAGTCGGACCCGTCGGACAATTCGCGGATCAACCTGATCGACGACGCCGACACCATCGCCCAGAAGATCCGCAAGGCCCGCACCGACGCCGAGCCGCTGCCGGCGACGGTGGAGGAGCTGGCCGGCCGGGCCGAGGCGCTGAACCTGCTGGGCATCTATGCGGCGCTGGCCGGTCGGACCTCCCAGGAGGTGCTGAACGACTTCGCCGGCCAGGGCTTCGGGGCGTTCAAGCCGAAGCTCGCCGACCTGGCGGTGGCGGTGCTGGGCCCGATCGGCGGCGAGATGCGCCGGCTGCTGGCCGATCCGGCGGAGATCGACCGGGTGCTGGCCGACGGCGCCGCCCGCGCACGGAGCGTGGCCGGGCCGACCCTGGCCGAGGTGAAGCAGCGCGTCGGTTTCTGGGGAAGCTGATCCGCCCCGCGTGATCCCCTTGCCTTGGCCGGACGGATGTGGCGCCGTCGCGCCATGAGCCTGCGCAAGTTCCTGGTGGTCGCCGACGACACCTCCGAATTCCAGACCGCCCTGCGCTTCGCCTGCCGGCGGGCGCGCTCGACCGGCGGGCACGTGGCCATCCTGCGGGTGATCGAGCCGGCGATGTTCGAGCACTGGTCGGGGGTGCGCGAGGAGATCGAGCGCCAGGCCCGCGAGGAGGCGGAGGCCGTCCTCCAGGCCTCGGCCGAATATGTGCTGGCCGAGACCGGCCTGCCGCCGGAGTTCCTGATCAAGCACGCCGACGGCCCGCGCGCGGCCCTGCGGCAGGTGATCTCCGAGGACCCGGACATCAAGATCCTGGTGCTGGCCACCGCCGCGGGCGGGCGCGGCCCCGGCAAGCTGATCAACTCCCTGGCCAAGGAGGGGGTGAGCTGGGGCGGCCGCAAGGTGCCGGTGACCCTGGTGCCCGGCGACCTGACCGACGCCGAGATCGCCGACCTGGCCTGATCCGCTCCCTCCCCTGCGAAGCGGCGAGGGAGCATGCGCGACTTGCAGCCGCCGCGCCGAAGCGCCACATCTGGCGCATGTTCATCCAGACCGAAGCCACGCCGAATCCCGAGGTTCTGAAGTTCCTGCCCGGCCGCGAGGTCATGGGCGAGGGAACGCGGGATTTCCGCGATCCGTCCGAGGCGCAGGCCTCGCCGCTGGCCGGCGACCTGTTCGACATCGAGGGCGTCATGCGGGTGTTCTTCGGCCCGGACTTCGTGACCGTCGGCAAGCATCCGTCGTTCGACTGGCCGCACCTGAAGGCCCCGATCCTGGCGGCGATCATGGACCACTACACCGCCGGCCGGCCGCTGTTCGTGGAGGACGGCGACCAGTCGGGCGGGCACGACACGGACGTGGTCTACGAGGGCGAGACCGCCCAGATCGTCGCCGAGATCAAAGAACTGCTCGACACCCGCATCCGCCCGGCGGTGGCGCAGGACGGCGGCGACATCCTGTTCTCGAAGTTCGAGCCCGACACCGGCGTCGTCTGGCTGAACATGCGTGGGGCCTGCTCGGGCTGCCCGTCCTCGACCGCGACGCTGAAATCCGGCGTCGAGAACATGCTCAAGCACTATGTTCCCGAAGTGACCCGGGTCGAGCAGACCCTGGGCTGAGCGCGCCCGCGCTTCCCGCCGCCGCCCGGATCGTGTAGCGCCGCCGCATGATCGTCCTGGGCCTCGACACCTGCCTGAACGCCTGCTCGGTCGCGGTGCGCGACGACGGCCGCGT
>JAEYTM010000046.1 GCA_023434015.1 Pseudomonadota bacterium
GAGCCGATCGTCGCTGAAGCTCCCGCCGCCGAGGAGGCCCCCGCCGCCGAAGCCGCTCCGGCTGAAGACGCCCCGGCCGCCGACGCCGGCGAAGAAAAGACCGAAGGCTGATCCAAGGCGTTTTACGGGCCGCCTTCTCCCCCGCGGGAGAAGGCGGCCCACGCCAGCGGGTCGGATGAGGGTCTCTCCGAACCATCCATGACGCCACATCTCGCACTTCCGCGGAGGGGCCTCGCTCCCTCATCCGTCGGGCTTTCGCCCGCCGCCTTCTCGCGACAGGGGGGAAGGACGTGAGCAACCTGATCCAGGTCGGCCGGGTGGCCGGCGCCTTCGGGGTCAAGGGCGAGGTGCGCCTCACCAGCTTCACGGCCGACCCGGCGGCGCTGGTGGACTACAGGACCCTGCTTCGCGAGGACGGCGCCCCGGCGCTGACCATCATCTCCGGCCGGGCCGCCAAGGGCGGCGTGGTCGTGCGGGTGCGCGAGGTCGAGACCCGCGAGCAGGCCGAGGCGCTTCGCGGCCTGAAGCTCTACATCTCCCGGGACAGCCTTCCGCCGCCCGATGAGGACGAGTTCTACGTCGCCGACCTGGTGGGTCTGGCGGTGGTGACGCCCGACGGCGAGCCCCTGGGCGAGGTCAAGTCGGTTCACGACTTCGGCGCCGGCGATCTCATCGAGGTCCAGCCGGAGCAGGGGGCGAGCTGGTGGCTGCCCTTCACCCGCGAGGCCGTCCCGCACGTCCGCCTGGCCGAGCGCCAGGTCGTGGCGATCAAGCCCGACGAAACCGAATAGCTATCGCGCGCCGCGCAGCCGGATGAGACCTTCCTGCGCCGTCGAGGCCACCAGGGTTCCGTCCTCGGCGTAGATCGAGCCCAGGGTGAAGCCGCGCCCGCTCGACGCCGAAGGGCTCTCCTGGGCGTAGAGATGCCATTGGTTGAAGTTCGCCGGCCGATGAAACCACATGGCGTGGTCGAGGCTGGCGGCCTGAAAGCCCGGGGTGTGCCAGTTGACGCTGTGCGGACGGATGGCGGTCCCCAGCAGGCTCATGTCCGACGCGTAGGCCATCACCACCTGGTGCATGTGCGGGTCGTCGCCGATCGGCGCGCGAGCCCGGAACCAGACGAACTGCCGCGGGTCGCGCGGGTCGGGATGCAGGCCGTCCTCCCGGCCGCCGACGGTGCGCAGCTCGATCGGCCGCGGCCGCGACAGCCAGCGCCGCGCCTCCTCCGGCGCATCCTTCAGCCGCGCCTCGGCGACCTCGAAGTCGTCGGGCACCTCGCTCCAGTGCGGCGCGGCCGGCAGCGCCGCCTGATGCTCATAACCCGCCTCGGCGACCTGGAACGAGGCGGCGAGGTTGAAGATCTGCTGGCCATGCTGGACCGCCACCACCCGCCGCGTGGTGAAGCTGCCGCCGTCGCGCGCGCGGTCGACTTCGAAGACGATTGGGGTGGACGGGTCGCCCGGCCGCAGGAAGTAGCAATGCAGAGAATGGCAGATGCGGTCCTCGACCGTCGCATAGGCCGCCAGCAGGGCCTGGGCGATCACCTGGCCGCCGAAGATCCGTCCCGGCGCGTTCGGCGGCGTCGTCCCGCGGAACAGATTCACCTCGATGCGCTCCAGCTTCAGCGTGTCGACGAGGTTCAACCTATCCATGGTCCCCGGATAAGGCCTCCGCCCGGGAGCGGCAAGCCGGCGGCCCGCCCGCGTGGCCGGCAAAATCGACGCTGCGGCTTGACGCCGCGGCCGCCGGGGCCCTTTGAAGCGCCATGTCCTTCGACGCGACCGTGCTGACCATGTTTCCCGAGGCCTTCCCCGGCCCGCTGGGCGTCTCCCTGATCGGGACGGCCTGGCGCGAGCACGGCCTCTGGACCCTGGAAACTGTGGACATTCGGGCCTTTTCCAAGGATAAGCGCGGCTTCCTGGACGACACCCCCGCGGGTGGCGGCCCCGGACAGGTGATGCGGGCGGACGTCATCGCCTCTGCGCTGGACAGCGTGGAGCGGCGGGGGCGGCCGCTTTTGTACATGAGCGCACGAGGTCGGCCCCTGACCCAGGCGCGGGTTCGTGAATGGGCCGACGGCCCCGGGCTGATCGTGCTCTGCGGTCGGTTCGAAGGGGTGGACCAGCGGGTGCTCGACGCCCGCGGGTTCGAGGAGGTCGCCGTTGGCGATGCGGTTCTCGCCGGTGGCGAGGCGGCGTCCCTGGTGGCGATCGAGGCGTGCGTTCGGCTGGTCCCGGGTGTGTTGGGACAGGCTGAGAGCTTGAGTGAAGAAAGCTTCGAGGACGGGCTCCTCGAACACCCGCAGTACACCAGGCCGCGGACGTTCGAAGGGCTCGACATCCCCGAGGTGCTGCTGGGCGGCAACCACGCCGAGGTTCGGAAGTGGCGGCAGGCGCAGCGGGAAGCGACCACGCGGGAGCGGCGTCCGGACTTGTGGACGCGGCGGACCGCCAATCAACAGGCAAAGGGCGATTAAGCCCAGAAGGACCAAGACCATGAACGTGATCGAACAGCTCGAGAAGGAAGAGGCCGAGCGCCTCGTCGCCCTTCGCAAGACCCCGGACTTCCAGCCCGGCGACACCGTCCGCGTGAACGTGAAGATCAAGGAAGGCGAGCGCGAGCGCGTCCAGGCCTACGAGGGCGTCTGCATCGCCCGCGGCGGCAAGGGCCTGCACGAGAGCTTCACCGTCCGGAAGATCTCCTTCGGCGAAGGCGTCGAGCGGGTGTTCCCGGTGATGTCGCCGATGATCGAGTCGATCGAGGTGAAGCGCCGCGGCGTCGTGCGTCGCGCGAAGCTCTATTACCTGCGCGACCGTCGCGGGAAGTCGGCCCGGATCGCCGAGCGCCAGATGGTGCGTCGCGAAGCCACGGCCGAAACGGTGGACACGACCGAAGCCTAGGTCGTCGACACCAACGGAATTCAGCGGCGGCCGTGTCACCGCGGCCGCCGTTTTCGTATCCGGCTCAGGCCGGGAAAGCTTCCGGGTGCCGGGCGACGCCGTCCTCGATGCAGACCCAGGGCAGCTTGCGCGAGGTCCAGATGTGGTCGGTGGGGACCAGCACGTGCGGCTCGTCCAGCGACGCCAGCGAGACCGCGAACATCGCCGGGTCGTGGCGGATGGCGAACATGGTCGCGCCGCAGGTCGGGCAGAAGCCGCGGTCGAGGGCGGCGGACGACGGGTGGCGGCGGTATTCGCCGGTCACGGTCACCGCCGCATTGGGAAACAGGGCGCGGGCGTAGAAGGCCTGGCCGGTGACCTGCTGGCAGAGCCGGCAATGGCAGGCCCGCACATTGACGGGCTCGCCCCGCGCCTCGTAGCGCACCTGGCCGCACAGGCAGCCGCCGGTGAAAACCGCCTCGCTCATCGCTCACGCCCTCCACAACATCGGCGGAAAGCCGCCGCAAGGTGATCGAATATCGGCCGTCGCGGCGGCCGGACGTCTGCTTCTCCGACATGACGGTCCGATTTCCAAGCCCGATCCCGGGGCCGGCCGTCGACGCAGCCCGCCGGATCGAAAGCCCGGTCCGGGCGTTGTGGTCGTGGGCGGGGCGCGTCGATCGGGCGGGCCTGCCGAGCACGAGGACGGGTCATGACTCAAGACGCGACGGCCGATACCAATCCCCTTCTGCGCGCGGTGGACGAGCCGGCGGCCGGCCTGCGCATGCAGGGGCCGGACCCGCACGACAGCGACGGGACGGACGGGGACGAAGACGAAGGTGACGGGACCGACGGCACGGACGGCGACAGCGACGGAACCGACGGCGACGACTCCGACGGCGCGGACGGCGACGACAGCGACGGGACCGACGGCGCCGCCGCCATCTGACGCAGCCGAGGTCGCCGAGGGCTTGTCCGGCCTCGCCCGCCTGATCGGGGCGGACGAGGGGGCGCGCCTGCTCGACCAGGCGTTCGGCCGCACCGCGTTCCGCACACGGTTGAAACCGGAACTGGCCGGAGAGCTGTTCGGCTGGCCGCAGCTCAATGACGCCCTGGCCGCCCAGCGGCTGACGCCGCCGCGCTTGCGGCTGGAGCTGGCCGGCCGGGACGTCACCTCGACAATCTTCACCTCGCGCCGCACCCGGCGCGGCCTGCTGCTGCAGGACCTCGACGCCGCCGCCCTGAGCGCACGGCTGCGCGAGGGCGCGACCCTGATCGTCGACTCGGTCAATGAGATCAGCCCGCCGCTGCGGCGCGCCTGCGCCGCACTGGCGGGCGAGTTCGCCGCATCCTGCCAGGCTAATCTCTACGCCTGCTGGGGCACCACCCAGGGCTTCGACGTCCACTGGGACGACCATGAGGTGCTGGTGGTGCAGGTCGAGGGGCGCAAGCAGTGGGCGCTCTACGGGGCGACCGAGGCCTCGCCCACCCGTCGGGGCGCCGGCCGTCCCGCCCCGGCCCCCGACACGCCGCCGGAGCTGATCGTGCTGGAAGCGGGCGACGTGCTCTACATGCCGCGCGGCTTCTGGCACGCGGCGGTCGGCCTGGGCGGCCCGACCCTGCACCTCACCCTCGGCCTGACCCGCAAGACCGGCGCGGACTTCGTCCACTGGCTGGCCGACGACCTGCTGGCGGAAGAGGCGGTCCGCGCCGACCTGCCGTTCGAGGCCGGCGAGGCGGCGGTGGCCGCGCGAATCGCCGAGGTGCTGGCGCGGGCGGCGGCGCGCGACCCGCAGGACCTGGCCCGCCGCTACCGCCGCCACCTGGAGGCGTCGCTGGCCCAGCGGCCGGAACTCTCCTTCCCCTACATCGGCGAGGACGCGGCCGAGATCGCCCCCGACACCCGGGTGAGGCTGGCGGCGGGCGCCGCGCGGCTGGCGCGGTCGGCGGCGGGCCCGGTGCTGAGCTGGCGCGGGGTGGAGTTCACCCTGGCGCCGGAGCTGGAC
>JAEYTM010000138.1 GCA_023434015.1 Pseudomonadota bacterium
CATCTGGCCCTCGCGGAAGCGCGGCAGCACAGCGGTTTGCAGGATGACGCTGGACAGGGCGTCGGTCAGGACCGGCTCAAGGCCGTAGCCGACCTCGATCCGCACCCGCCGCTCCTTCGGGGCGACCAGCAGTATGACCCCGTCGTCCTCGCCCTTGCGGCCGATCGCCCAGGCGCGGCCGAGCTGGTAGCCGTACTCCTCGATCTCATAGCCCTGCAGGTCGGAGACGGTGGCGACCACCATCTGCCGGCCGGTGTCGGCCTCGAGCCTGGCCAGCTCCCCGTCCAGCCGCTGCTCAGTGGCCGGCGACAGGATCTGCGCCTCGTCCACCACCCGCCCGCTGAGCGCCGGGAAGGTCGGCGCGGCCAAGACCGGAACCGACAGCAGGAGCAGGGCGACGATCCCCAGAACCACCCTTTTCCCCCCGCGGGCGAAGGCCTCGGCCATCGGCCGGACGATCACTGCGCGGGCGCGGGCGTCGTGGCCGGGGCCGCGCCGGGGGGCGCGGCGACCGGCGGATTGACCTGGGTGGGCGCGACCGCGCCCGGCGTGGTCGCCGTATCGACGGTCGGCGCGCCGACGCCGCCGAAATCGACGCTCGGCGCGTTCTGCGCCGCCGCGCTGGCCTGGAACAGCTGCATCGGCTTGGAGCCGGAGTGCACGGTCTTGGCCCAGATCACGTTCGGGAAGGTCCTGAGCGTGGTGTTGTAGTCGCGGACCGCGTCGTTGTAGTCGCGCCGGGAGACGGCGATGCGGTTCTCGGTGCCCTCCAGCTGGCTCTGCAGGGCCAGGAAGTTCTGGTTCGACTTCAGGTCGGGATAGCGCTCCTGGATCATCATCAGCCGGCCGAGCACGCCCGACAGGCGGTCCTGCGCCTGGGCGTACTGCTGGAACTGCGCCGGGTCGGTCAGGGTCGAGGCGTCCACCTGCACCTGAGTGGCGGAGGCGCGGGCCTCGGTGACCTCGGTCAGCACCGCCCGCTCCTGGGCCGCGTAGCCGCGCACCGTCTCCACCAGGTTGGGGATCAGGTCGGCCCGTCGCTGGTACTGGCCCTGAACGTCGGCCCAGGCCGCCTTGGCCTGCTCTTCCTTGGTCGGAATGGTGTTGTAGCCGCAGGCGGCCAGCAGCATCGGCGCCAGAACGATCAGCGCGGCGCGCGCAAAGCGGTTGCGTAGAGTGTTCACGTGTGGGCGCTCCCCAGGTGGTCCGGGCCCGCGGCCCGGTCATCCGCATAATTGGCCTCACCATTGATCCGACGCAACGGCGCGGGCATCAGAGCGGTCCGGACAGAAAAATCTGCGGGTCCGGGGGAGTTCCCTGATGGCGCCGGTCCGGCCCTACTATTCCACCGGAAGCCTCAGCGCCGCCCACTACGACGTGGTCACGGCCGCAGACACCCGGCTGGCCGGCGACATCGACCTCTACGCCGGACTGGCGCCGGACGGCGGCTCGATGCTCGAACTGGGGGCCGGCGGGGGACGGGTCGCGTTCGAGCTCGCCGCCCGCGGCTTTCACCTCGTCGGCGTCGACCTGTCGCCGGCCATGCTCGACAAGGCCCAGGCGCGCCTCGCCCAGGCGCCGGCCGAAATCGCCGGGCGGCTCGCCTTCCGTCGCGGCGACATGACCGCCCTCGACCTGAAGCGCGCCTTCGACGCGGTGATCTGCCCCTATTTCACCCTCGCCCACGTCCCCGCCGGGGCCGCCTGGCGCAACACCTTCGCCGTCGCCGCGCGGCACCTCCAGCCGGGCGGCCTCGCCGCCTTCCACCTGCCCCGCCTCGACCTCATGCGCCTGCCGGGGCCCGATCCGGCCGCGCCGGTGATGGACCGGCCATTGGGCGACGGCCGCCGGCTGGTGCTGTTCGTCAAGTCGCGCAGCTTCCGCGAAGACATCGGCCGTCTCGACCAGGTCGTCGAATATGTCGAACTCGGACCCGCCGGCGTCCTGCGCCGCTCGGCGGAGCGGCTGACCTACTACCTGACCGATCCCGAGCCGCTCGCCGCCACGGCCGGCCTGGTGCGCGATCGCGATCCGGCCCCGCTCGGCGACGTCGGCGACATCTGGGTGTTCCGCAAGGCGTGAACCGGCGATGATGGCCGCAACACCGTGTCACCATCCGTGTTTGGCCCCGTCCCCCCGCCCGTGGCATTAGCGCGGCGCAATCCCTTCGAGATCGAGCCGCGAATGCCCATCCCGTTCATCGACCTGCAGGCCCAGCGCCAGAGACTGGGCCAGCCGCTGGAAGACGCCATCCTCAAGGTGGTGCGGTCCGGCGCCTACATCATGGGCCCGGAGATCGTCGAGCTGGAGCAGGCCCTCTGCGCGTTCGGCCAGGCGCCGCACGCCCTGTCCTGCGGCTCGGGCACCGAAGCCCTGGTGCTGCCGCTGATGGCCTGGCGGATCGGCCCCGGCGACGCCGTCTTCTGCCCGTCCTTCACCTTCGCCGCCACGGCGGAGGCCATGCCGCTGGTCGGCGCCTCGCCGGTGTTCGTCGACATCGATCCCGACACTTACGGCATGGACGCCGCCAGCCTCGACGCGGCCATCGAGCAGGTGAAGCGCGACGGCCGGCTGGTCCCGCGCGCGGTCATCGCCGTCGACCTGTTCGGACAGCCGGCCGACTACCCGGCCATCGCCGCGGTCGCCCGCAGGCACGGCCTGAAGCTGATCGCCGATTCCGCCCAGGGCTTCGGCTGCACCCTGGACGGCAAGCACCCGATCCACTGGGCCGACGTGGCCACCACCTCCTTCTTCCCGGCCAAGCCGCTGGGCGCCTACGGGGACGGCGGAGCGGTGCTGAGCAAGGACGCGCGGTTCCACGACCTGCTGGTCAGCCTGCGGGTCCACGGCCAGGCGGTGAAATCCGACATCGAGGGCCGCACCTTCGAGCATGACCCGAAGTACCTGAACCTCCGGATCGGGATGAACAGCCGGATGGACACGATCCAGGCCGCCGTCCTGCTGCAGAAGCTGACCATCTTCGAGGACGAGATCGCCGCCCGTAACCGGGTCGCCGACCGCTACGCCGCGGGCCTGGGCGACCTGGTGCGCACGCCGACGGTGATCGAGGGCGGGCGCTCGGTCTGGGCGCAGTACACCATCGAGACCGCCGACCGCGACGGCCTGGCCGCGGCCCTGCGCCAACAGGCGATCCCGACGGCGGTCTACTATCCGATCCCGATCCACCGGCAGGGCGTCTATTCGGGCTATCCGGTCGCGCCGGGCGGCCTGCCGGTGACCGAGGCCAAGGCCGGCCAGGTGGTCAGCCTGCCGATGCATCCCTATCTGACCGAAGCCGACCAGGATCAGGTCATCGGCGCGATCCGCGCCTTCGTGAAGAAGAACAGCTGATTTGCTCTACCTCGTCCGTCACGGCCAGACCGAGTTCAACCGCGAACGCCGACTCCAGGGCCATGTGGACTCCCCCCTCACCGACCTGGGCGTGCGCCTGGCGGGGGCCGTCGGCGGCGGGTTGTGGGGTCTGGTCGGCGAGGGCCGCGGCTGGCGGATCGTCGCCAGCCCGCTCGGCCGCACCCGGGCGACCGCCGACCTGATCGCCCAGGCGCTCGGCGCGGCCACGGTCGAGTTCGACAGCCGGCTGATGGAGATCAGCTGCGGGGACTGGGACGGCAAGCTGCGCAGCGAGATCGCCGCCGCCCATCCCGACACCTTCACCGTGGCGGGGGCCATTTTCGACCTTCCCACCGGCGAGACCTACGAGGCGATGACCGCCCGCCTGTCCGACTGGCTGGCCGACCTGCCGTCCGAACCGGAACGCCGGGTGATCGCGGTCAGCCACGGGGTCGCCGGCCGGGTGCTGCGCGGCCTCTACACCGGTCTGTCGCGCGCGGACCTTTCGATCCAGGACGTGCCGCAGGACGCCATCTTCGCCCTCAGGGGCGGCCGGGTCGAACGCCTCGACTGCGAGATGGCCGACTAGCGGCGGCCGAAGCGACGGCGCGGGATTTCGACGACCGGCGGCGGCCCCAGCCGGTGCATCATCGCCACCGCCGCCAGGGCGGCCAGCGCGCCCAGGGCGAAGGCTCCCGCCACCGCGACCGAGATGCCGGCCGCGCCCACGGTCAACGGCTTGGACGCCATCCAGTGCACCACCTCGCCGTTGGGTTCATGGGGCAGGACTTCGTCCCAGTCCTGGATGTCGTCGCTCATCGATCACCTCCACCGCCTGTCATCCCGCTAACCCCCGCGCATGGCGGGGGTTCCGCCTCGCCGCGCCCGAGAGTAGAAGCGACGCGACCATTTTCGATACGGCGCAAGAGGGACGATGGCCGGACATTCCAAGTTCAAGAACATCATGCACCGCAAGGGCCGCGCGGACTCCGCCCGCTCCAAGCTGTTCTCCAAGCTCTCGCGGGAAATCACCGTGGCGGCCAAGACCGGCTTGCCCGACCCCGCCATGAACGCGCGCCTGCGCCTGGCCGTCAACAACGCCAAGGCCGAGTCCCTGCCCAAGGACGTCATCGAGCGGGCGATCAAGAAGGCCAGCGGCGGCGAGGCCGAGGCCTATGACGAAATCCGCTACGAAGGCTTCGGCCCCGGCGGCGTCGGGGTGATCGTCGAGGCCCTGACCGACAACCGCAACCGCGCCGCGGCCAACGTCCGCGCCATCTTTTCCAAGAACGGCGGCAACCTCGGCGAGACCGGTTCGGTCGCCTTCATGTGGGACCGCGTCGGCCAGATCGTCTATCCGCCCGATGCCGGGTCCGAGGACAAGGTGATGGAAGCCGCCATCGAGGCCGGCGCCGACGATGTCGAGTCCGACGAGGACAGCCACACGGTCTACACCGCCTTCGAACAGCTTTCCGAGGTCGCCCAGGCGCTGGAAGCCAGCCTCGGCGCGGCCAAGTCGACCTCGCTGGCCTGGCGGCCCAAGGCCCTGACGCCGATCTCCGGCGACGCGGCGGCCACCCTGATGAAGCTGGTCGAGGCCCTGGAAGACGAGGACGACGTCCAGAACGTCTATTTCAACGCCGACATCTCGGCCGAGGACCTGGAGAAACTGGCGGGCTGAGCGCCGTGCGGGGCTAGGTCGGGCGGGCCGCTTCGCCCTCGACGCGCCCGGGGACGTCGGCCGGGGCGCCGACCCCGGCCGCGCGGACCGCCGCGATCAGGCTGTCCACCTGGATCGGCTTGGCGACCATCCCGTCCATGCCCGCAGCCAGGTACTCGGCCAGGTGGTGCGACATGGCGTTGGCGGTCAGCGCCAGCATCGGCGTGCGCCCCGCGCCCTCTTGGGCCTCCCCCGCGCGGATGTCGCGGGTCGCGGCCCGGCCGTCCATAACCCGCAT
>JAEYTM010000150.1 GCA_023434015.1 Pseudomonadota bacterium
CCGCAGGATGCTGCGATCGCGGCGGGCGCCGCCGAGATGCGCGACTTCGTGGTGCGGATCCGCAGCCGCACCGCACCGCAGTTCGACGCGCCGCGGGTCACCGGCCTGCCGGGGCAGTCCCAGCCGCTGCACAACTGGCGCCTGAAGCAATACGCCGCCAGCCACCGCAAGAGCGACCCCGCCGCCCTGCGCAACGCCGGCGATCCGCCCGCCATCCTGCCCGAGATTCCGAAATTCCCCAGGCTGCACGCGGACGCCACGCCGCGTTGGCGCATCCTGCTGGCGCACCAGCGGCAGGACGACGCCGACCTGGTTGTCCCGCCGTTGCAGCGCGCCCAGTACGAGAAGGCCTTCGAGCGGTTCGCCCAGGTGTTCCCCGACACCTTCGTGGTCACCGAGCGCGGCCGCTACTGGCCCGACAATTCCGAGGACAAGGGTCGCTTTCTGAGCGCCGGCTACCACAATTCCGGCGGCTACTATCGGGACGACGCCGCACTGATGGAGCTGATCCTCGACCGCCAGGGGCAGCAGGAGCTGGACCGGCTGTGGGCCGAATTCGACGCGGTCGCCAGCCACACCGAACGCACCTGGACCCAGTGGTACTTCAACAACTCGGGCGCCGTGGACAGCCGCGGGGAGGTCTTCGACGCCGAGTCCGGTTCGCCCAGGCCGCAGGGCCATGAGGTCACCGACACGGTGGTGATCAACCAGATGCGCGACAAGTATCTGGCCAAGGCGCTGGCCGATCCGACCAACGACAGGTCGGCCGTCGAGGCGATCCGCCACCACTTCCAGTCGGTCGACACCGTGCTGCGCAACCTCGAGAAGGAACGCAAGGCGGCCGAACCGCGGCAGCTCGCGGCGCTGACGGACTTCGCCGAGCGTGCCTATCGGCGACCCCTGACCGCCGCCGAGCGGGCGGACCTGGCGGCCTACTATCATCAGCTGCGCAGCCAGAACCGCCTGTCGCACAGCGATGCGATCCGGGACTCGCTGGTCGCCGTGCTGGTCTCGCCGGACTTCCTCTACCGGCTCGACCTGCGCACCGCCGCGGCGCCCGGGCCGGCGGTGACCAAGGCCGCGACCGGGAACGAGGCGAAGACCTTCGCCACCGAACCGCTGTCCCCCTACAGCCTGGCCAACCGGCTGAGCTATTTCCTGTGGTCGAGCCTGCCCGACGCCGAGCTGATGAAGCACGCGGCCTCGGGCGACCTGACCGACCCGAAGGTGTTGCGCGCCCAGACCCGGCGGATGCTGAAGGACCCGCGGATGTCGGGTCTGGCGACCGAATTCACCGGCAACTGGCTGGGCTTCCGCCAGTTCGAGACCGCCAACTCGGTCGATCGCGAGCGCTTCCCCGCCTTCGACGACGCCCTGCGCGAGGCCATGTTCCAGGAACCGATCCGGTTCATGGCCGACACCATCGCCCGGGACGGGTCGGTGCTCGACCTGCTCTATGGCGACTACACCTTCGTGAACGGGCCGCTGGCAAGGCACTATGGCATGCCCGACGTGCCCGGCGCCGACACCTGGGTGCGGGTGGACAACGCGGGCCAGTATGGCCGCGGCGGCATCCTGCCCATGGCGGTGTTCATGACCCAGAACTCGCCCGGCCTGCGGACCAGTCCGGTCAAGCGCGGCAACTGGGTTGTCCAGAAGGTGCTCGGCGTCAGGGTGCCGCCGCCGCCGCCATCGGTGCCGGAACTGCCCAACGACGAGGCCAAGGCCGACCGGCCGATCCGCGAGATGCTCGCCCGCCATCGGTCGGTGCCGATGTGCGCCTCGTGCCACGAGCGGTTCGATTCCTTCGGCCTGGTTTTCGAAGGCTATGGGCCGATCGGCGGCGCGCGCACCCACGATCTGGCCGGGCGGCCGGTGGACACCTCCGCCACCTTCCCGGGCGGCTTCGAGGGCAGCGGCATGACCGGCCTGCACGCCTACATCCGCGAGCACCGGCAGGACCGCTACGTCGACAATATCGCCCGCAAGCTGCTGGCCTACGCCCTGAACCGGTCCCTGCAGATGTCCGACGAGGGGCTGGTCGACCGGATGCTGCAGGAGCTCAAGGCCGGCGACCATCGCTTCAGCTCGCTGGTGGAAGCCGTCGTGCTCAGCCCGCAGTTCCGCAACCGCCGCGTCCCGGACGCCCCCGTCACGCAGACCGTCGCGACGGCGCCGGCAAGCCGGCTGCTCACCACCGCCCAACGACCCACAGGGGACTGACCATGGATCGCCCGAAAGCCGCTTCGCCGATCTCCCGCGCCTTCTCGCGCCGCGCCATCCTGCGGGGCGCCGGTTGCGCCATGGCCCTGCCGTGGATGGAGTCGGTGAGCGCCATGGCCGCCGAGCCGACCGCCGCCGATTTTCCCACCCGCTTCGGCGTCGTTTTCATGGGCTGCGGCGTCCACGAGGACCACTGGAGCGCCGAGGGGCAGGGGGCGGAAATGAAGCTCTCCCGCACGCTCCAGCCGTTGGAGTCCCTCAAACAGAAGATCAATGTGATCGACGGCCTGCAGGTCAAATCCCTGATCGGTCAGGGCATCCACCCGGCCCAGACCGGCAGCCTTCTGTCCGGCGCGCCGATCGCCAAGGGGGCGATCATCCACTCGGGCGTGAGCGTCGATCAGATGATCGCCAACCACATGGGCCAGGACACTCCCCAGGCCTCGATCGTGCTGTCCTGCGAGCAGCCGATGACCGGCTATCACGAAACCAATTTCAGCTTGGCCTACAGCTCGCACCTGTCCTGGCAGACGGCGGATTCGCCGGTGCCGGTCGAGGTCTACCCCTCGCTGGCCTGGGATAGCCTGTTCGACAACCGCGGCGCGGCCCTGAATGTCAGCGTGCTGGACCGCGTCAACAGCCGCGCCAAGGACCTGTCGCGCAAGATCAGCGCCACCGATCGGGCCAAGCTCGACGAATACATGACCAGCGTGCGCGAGATCGAACGCCGGGTGGAGGTGATGCGCAAGGGCAAGGCCGACGCTGAGGAAAGCGCCAGCCTGAAGAACGCCTCGCTGGCCACCATGGACCGCCCGGTCAACGGCCTGCCCGAGGACCTGCGCGAGCACTCCAAGCTGATGTGCGACATCGTCGCCATCGCCTTCCAGACCAACCGGACCCGCGTCGCCTCGCTGATGATCTCCCGCGACCTGTCGGCCATGTACTACCCGTTCCTCAATGTGAAGGACGGCCACCACAGCGCGTCGCACAACAACAACACCGACGACTACGAGCGCATCGCCAACTTCCACGTCGGCCAGTACGCCTATCTGGCGGCCAAGCTGGACTCCATGAGGGAGGGCGACGGCACGGTGCTGGACCACAGCTGCCTGATGTTCCTGTCGAACATGTGGATCGGCCGCACCCACGACAACAGCCGCCTGCCGCTGGTGCTGGCGGGCGGACTGGGTGGCAAACTGGAGACCGGGCGCACGCTCAACTATCTGAACGAAGGCGAGGATCAGCGGAAGCTGTGCAGCCTGTTCCTGTCGCTGATGGACCGCTACGGCCTCGAGCAGGACAGCTTCGGCGATGCCGACGCCCGGCTGCAGCGCCTCTAGGGCGCCGCTTCCACGACCGGGGTCAGCTCAGCACCAGTTCCGAGATGTTCCGGCGGCCGCCCAGGGTCCCGCGGACGAAGGTGTTGAAGGCGATGGAGTGGCGCGGCTGATCGGAGCCGTTCGCCTCGACCATGTGGGTCAGGTCGGAGGGGAAAAGCAGCAGTTCGTTCTTGCGCGGCGTCACCACGGTGGTCGGCTGGTTGTAGATGGTGCGAGCGCCGGCCGTCGGCTGCAGGTCGATCATCCGGTGGGTGCGGTGACGGGTGAACACCATCCGCGCCGGCGGGTCGGGTAGGTCGCAGAAGTAGAACGATCCCGAGATGATCGAGTTGGAATGGGCGTGGGCGTGCATCCCGACGCCGGGCGCGTTCAGCAGCGACCACGACTGGGTCACATAGAGGCGCTGCGGGATCGCCATCACCTCGCGCGCGTAGAAGTCGAGCACCTCCTGGATGGTGTGCGCGACGCTGGCCATCTCCGGTTCATTGAACAGGTAGGTGTTCTCGGAGATCAGGTTGGTCTCGTTCCCGACCATGGCCAGGGCCTTGACGAAGGCCACCTGGCGCTCGCTGATCGCGTCGCCGATGTCGATGCGGAACAGCGGCTCGGCGAACAGCGGCTGTACTTCGTACTGTCCCGGCACTCTCGTCCTCCGGCCGCCTGGCGGCCCCTTTCCTGAAACGAGGTGCGGCGGGGGGGGGGGGGGGGGCG
>JAEYTM010000186.1 GCA_023434015.1 Pseudomonadota bacterium
CCTCCCCCTCCCCCCCCCCCCCCCCCGGCCGGGCGCCACTCTCGAGGACAACGGCCTGGAACTGGTTACGCCAGCGATCGACGGCATTCCCAGCTTCAAGCTCACACACGCGGCGGGCGGGCGGCGCCTGTTCACCCGCGCCGATCTTCGGCGCGCCGACGAGCTTTCGGAGATGCTGCGTTTCGTCCTGCAGAGTCGTGGCGCCTATGAGCGCGGCGTGGCGGTCGAGCGGGCGCGGATCGCCGGGGATCTGCACGACAATCTGGGCGCTTCGCTTCTGAGCGCCCTGCACAGCCCGGACGCCGACCGCAAGGATCGGTTGATCCGCGACACACTCGCTGACCTCCGCTCCATCATCACCGAGCCGATGGCCGCTGAAACCGATTACACGGTCGCCCTGTCCGACGCCCGTAGGGAGATGGCCGAACGCCTTGAAGCGACGGGCGTGGATCTCAAGTGGGAAAGCTCGCTCGGTCAGAACGCCGGGATTGCTTCCGCGGTGTTCGATGACCTCCGCGCCATGCTGCGCGAGATCACCAACAACATCATCAAGCACGCCGGAGCGCACCAGGTCACGGTGTCGCTCAAGCGCGCGGGCGGTGAGCTTCACCTGGAGGTTTCCGACGACGGCGTCGGCTTCGATCCGACGCCAGTGTCGCCCGGGTTCGGCCTGAGCAGCCTGGCCGCACGCGCACGGCGACATGGAGGAACGTTGAAGGTGGCCCGCGCCGAGAGCGGTCGCGGCGCTCAGATCCGCATCACCCTGCGCCCGGGAGATGCACCCTTGCCGTGGCCGCGGGATGTCCAGTCATCTGCGACGCAGCGCTAGAGCTACTTCAGAATACGACGCGGCCATCGGACGCCAGAAGGTCCGCAATGGGGCCTCAATCCGGCGTCTCCGATGGTGTCCAGCGACAATCTCAATGCGCCCTGGCGAACACCCGCGCTTGACGAGGAGAACAAAAGGGGAATAGGAACGAACCCGGAACAACTCTGCGGTTTTCCACAACACCGCACACAAGAGGGATGTGTCGCATGGTTCGTCTGGCGCGAGAATCGCTGGCCTTTGTCTCCATAGCCAGCTTTGTCTGGATGGTCTGCCAGGTGGCCGTTCTGGTGGGCTGACGGCGATGCGGATGGGGGAGCAGGCGGGTTTGAACGAAGAGGGTCAGGGCTTCGTCCACCTGCGGGTCCGCTCCGCCTATTCCCTGCTGGAAGGAGCCATCAAGGCCGACGCCATCGGCGGCCTGGCCCAGGCGGCCGGCATGCCGGCGGTGGCGCTGACCGATCGGGCGAACCTGTTCGGCGCGCTGGAGTTCTCGGTCGCCACCAAGGGCGCCGGCGTGCAACCGATCGTCGGCTGCGCCCTGCCGGTGCGCGGGATCGGCGAAGGTTCGACGGATCGCTGGGCCAAGACCCCAACCATCGTCCTGCTGGCGCAGAGCGAACTGGGCTACCGCCACATCACCGAACTCTCGTCCTCAGCCTATGTCGACGCCGATGCGGCCGAGGAGCCGCATGTCTCCTGGGAGATGGTCGCGGCCCGGGCCGAGGGGTTGATCCTGCTGTCCGGCGGCCCGGACGGGCCGGTCGATCCCTTGTTCGCCGCCGGCAAGGTCACGGAGGGCCGCGCCGCCCTGGCCGAGATGCAGCGCGTGTTCGGCGACCGGTTCTATGTCGAGTTGCAGCGGCACGGCCTGCCTGGCGAAGCCGCGGCCGAAGGCGAGCTGGTCGCCTACGCCTACGAGCACGACGCGCCGCTGGTCGCGACCAACGACGTCTATTTCAAATCCGCCGACATGCATCAGGCGCACGACGCCCTGCTGTGCATCGCCGACGGCGCCTTCGTGGGTCAGGACGAACGCCGACGGGTCAGCGCCGAGCACTGGTTCAAGCCGGCGGCGGATATGCGGGCGCTCTTCGCCGATCTGCCGGAGGCCTGCGACAACACCCTGGATATCGCCCGGCGCTGCGCCTTCATGGTGCCAAAGCGCGATCCCATCCTGCCGCGGTTCCCCACCGAGGGCGGCCGGTCGGAAGCCGACGAACTGGCGCACCAGGCGCGGGAAGGCCTGAAGGCCCGTATCGCGCGAGGGCAGGCCTGCTCCGCCACCCTGGAGGAGTACGAGGCGCGCCTGGAGCGGGAGATCGGGGTCATCGCCCAGATGGGTTTCCCCGGCTATTTCCTGATCGTCTCCGACTTCATCAAGTGGGCGAAGGCGCGGGGCATTCCCGTCGGACCGGGGCGGGGCTCAGGGGCCGGTTCGCTGGTCGCCTATTCGCTGACCATCACCGACCTCGATCCGCTGCGCTACGGCCTGCTGTTCGAACGCTTCCTGAACCCCGAGCGGGTCTCCATGCCCGACTTCGACATCGATTTCTGCCAGGAGCGGCGGGAGGAGGTGATCACCTACGTCCAGCAGCACTACGGCCGCGACCGGGTGGCGCAGATCATCACTTTCGGGACGTTGCAGGCGCGCGCGGTGCTGCGTGACGTCGGACGTGTGCTGCAGCTGTCTCTTGGGCAGGTGGACCGGCTGGCCAAGATGGTGCCGGCCAATCCGGCCAATCCGGTGACCCTCGCCAAGGCGATCGAGGTCGAGCCGCGCCTGCGCCAGGCGCGCGACGACGATGAGGGCGTGGCGCGGTTGCTGGATATCGCCCTGCAACTCGAAGGCCTCTATCGGAACGCCTCGACCCACGCCGCCGGGGTGGTGATCGGCGACCGTCCGCTCACCGAGCTGACGCCGCTCTATCGCGATCCGCGCTCCGACCTGCCCGCGACCCAGTTCAACATGAAATGGGTCGAGAGCGCGGGCCTGGTGAAGTTCGACTTCCTGGGCCTGAAGACCCTCACGGTCATCGACCGCGCCCTGAAACATCTGGAGAAGCGCGGCGCCGCGGTCGACATGGCGACCCTGCCGCTGGATGACGCCAAGGCCTACGAGCTGATGAGCAACGCCCAGACGATCGGCGTCTTCCAGCTTGAAGGCCAGGGCATGCGCGACACCCTGCGCCAGCTCCGCCCGGGTTCGATCGAGGACGTGACCGCCATCGTCTCGCTCTACCGACCGGGCCCGATGGACAACATCCCGGCCTTCGTCGACTGCAAGTTCGGCCGCAAGCCGATCGACACCCTGCACCCGACCCTGGCGCCGGTGCTGAACGAGACCTACGGCATCATCGTTTACCAGGAACAGGTGATGCAGATCGCCCAGATCCTGGCGGGCTACAGCCTCGGCGAAGCCGATCTGCTGCGCCGGGCCATGGGCAAGAAGAAGAAGGAGGAGATGGACGCCCAGCGTGCGCGGTTCATCTCCGGCGCGGAGGCGAACGGGATTCCCGCGACCCAGTCCGGCCCGATCTTCGATCTCGTCGACAAGTTCGCCGGCTACGGCTTCAACAAGTCGCACGCGGCGGCCTACGCGGTCGTCAGCTACCAGACGGCCTGGCTCAAGGCGAACGCGCCGGTGGAGTTCTTCGCCGCGTCGATGAGCCTGGACATGGCCAACACCGACAAGCTGTCGGTGTTCTACCAGGACGCCAAACGCTTCGGGGTGAAGATCCGCAGCCCGGATGTGAACCGGTCCGGCGCCGACTTCGAGGTGGAGGACGGCGAGGTGCTCTACGCCCTGGGCGCCATCCGAAACGTCGGGCTGCAGGCGATGCAGCACGTCGTGGATGTCCGCCGCGAAGGCGGGCCGTTCCGCGACATCTTCGACTTCGTCGAGCGGGTCGATCCCAAACAGGTGAACAAGCGCACCTTCGAGACCCTCGTGCGGGCCGGCGCCTTCGACTCCATCCACCAGAACCGGGCCGAACTGCTAGCCTCGGCCGACGCCCTGGTCGGGCACGGCCAGGCCCTGGCTTCGGATCGGGCGGAAGGCAAGGTCAGCCTGTTCGGCGAGGACCTCAGCGGGGGTCACCGCCCGCGGATGACCCGCAGCGACCCGTGGACCCCGACCGAGCGGCTGGATGAGGAACTGGCCGCAGTCGGCTTCTACCTGTCGGGGCACCCGCTGGACGACATGGTCGAGGCGCTGCGGCGCAAGCGCACCGACCTGCTGGCCGACGCCGTTCCGAAGGCCCTGGCCGGGGCCGAGGCGCTGCGTATGGCGGGGGTGATCCGCCGCAAGCAGGAGCGGCCGTCGCGAACGGGGGAGAAGTTCGCCTTCGTCACCTTCTCCGACCCGACTGGCGAGTACGAGGTGCTGTTCCCGCCGGAATCGCTGCGCAAGTACCGCGACCAGCTCGAGCCCGGGCGCGCCATGTCGATCCGGGTGCGGGTCAAGGCCAGCGAAGGCGAGGTCAGGTTCTTTGGCGAAAGCGCCGAGCCGGTGGAAAAGGCCATCGAGAACGTGGTCGCGGGCCTGCGCGTGCACGTCGCGCCGCGCAGCGCCGAGATCGAGGCGCTGAAACGGCGCCTGGAGGGCGTGGTCAATCCGCGGGGCGGGGAGATCGTGCTGGTCGCCGGGCTCGCGGCCGGTCGTGAGGTCGAGGTGCGGCTGCCCGGGAGGTTCACCCTGGACGGGGCGGTGCGCGGCGCCATCAAGACCGCTCCAGGCGTGGTGTTCGTCGAGGATCTCTAGCGGAAATGAAAAGGGCGGCGGAGAAGCCGCCGCCCTTTCCGACTCTGTTCACAGCGCGTCAGATCGGGTCCACCCGCCACTCGCCGCGACTGTCGCGGCAGGCGTTATATCGTTGAGTTTCCGTAGGATATCCGCGCATGCTGATGGTCTGTTGGATCACCTTGCAACCATAGCCCGGGTTGTTGGCGTAGGTCGCTCTGGCCGACGGCCGCACCGTGGAGGCGGCGACGTAGCCGCGTACCCGGCTATTGTCCGCGACCACCAGCCAGCCGCCGTTGGCCATGCCGGCCACCTCGACCTCCTGGCCAGGACTCAACCTATCGACGATGGCCGAGGACGTCGTCGGCGCCGCGCGCACATTCACCCGACCGGATGTGACATAGGCCGGCGCGGCCGGGCGGAGGTCGTAGACCCGCTGCACCCCGCGGTCATAGCGCAGGTCGCTGGCGGAGACCGGCGCGCCATAGGCGCCGGCATAGGGTGCCTGACGGCCGGAATAGGCGTCGGAGACGACTTCGACACGGCCCTGGGTTCCGGTTCGGCTGTCCGTCCAGGTCTGCGGCCGGCCGGTGTCGAGCGCCGCTTGCACGGCGCTTTCGGCCCGGCCGCGGCCATCGGTGTTCATCCGGCAGCCGACGGAGTTG
>JAEYTM010000240.1 GCA_023434015.1 Pseudomonadota bacterium
CCGCGGCCCAGGCCCAGAGCGCCGCCGTCGCGGAGGTGGAGGAGGTCTATGTCACCGGCTCGCGCATCCGCCTGGAAGGCTTCGAGGCCTCCACGCCGGTAACGGTGGTCAACGCGGAAGAAATCAAGGCCGCCGGTACGGCCAACGTCGAGCAGATCCTCGCCGATTCACCGCAGTTCAGCGGCGGCGCCAGCGGGCGGACCAACAACGGCGTCCCCGGCGGCACGGCGACGATCAACCTGCGCGGCTTCGGCTCAACGCGCAACCTTGTGCTGGTCAACGGCCGCCGCTTCGCCATTTCCGGCGCGACCCAGGTGACCGACATCAACACCATCCCGGCGGCGCTGATCGCCCGCACGGAGGTCGTCACCGGCGGCTCGTCGGCGGTCTACGGTGCCGACGCCATCACCGGCGGGGTCAATTTCATCATGCGCGACGACTTCGAGGGGCTGGAGCTGCGCGCCCAGAGCAACCTCGACTCCTCGACCAAGAGCAAGAACTACAATTTCGACGCCACCTTCGGCGGCAACTTCGCCGACGATCGCGGCAACGCCGTGGTTTCGGTGAACTACCTGAAGCGCGCCGGCATCACCCGCGGCGAGCGCGGCGGCATCTTCGGCATCCAGCTCGACGACGGCTGCATCCAGCCGGGCTCCGGCACGCGCCGCACGCCCGGCACGCCGCGGCCCGTGCCCGCCGGCCAGACCTGCGTCGGATCGGGCGGAGAGCTCGGCTTCGTGCAGGGCGGCAGCGGCGACATCCCGCTGAGCCGCCTCTCGGGCATTCCGCTGCCCGGCTCGGCCCAGTCCAACCCCGCCCTGAACGCGGCCTACGCCGCCGCCGGCATCGGGACCTTCGACGCGTTCGGCATCACCTTCGACGAGAGCGGCCGCAACGTCCGCCGCGCCCTCGATCCGCAGGACCGCTACAACCTGCAGCCCCCGAACTATCTGGTGGTGCCGCAGGAGCGCTGGATGGTGAACACCTTCAGCCACTTCGACGTCACCGAGCGCGTCACGGCCTACAGCGAGTTCCACTTCTCCAACAACCGCGTCGATGCGCGGCTGGCGCCGTCGAACGTCGGCGTGGCGACCCTGTTCAACGTCAACAACCCCTACCTCTCGCCGGCGATGCAGGAGGTGTTCCGCCAGCTCGACCTGCGCGAGACCGGCGCCACCACCATCACGGCGGGGACGCTCACCCGGACGACCACGCCGGGCGACGGCCTTGCGGTGGTCACTGCGGGCAAGCGCTACACGGAAGTGGGGCCCCGCATGGCCGACACCCGCCGCAACGTCTTCCGCGGCAACTTCGGCCTTCGCGGCGAGTTCGGCGACCTGACGTCCAGCTTCCTCAAGGACCTGCACTGGGACGCCTACTACACCTACTCCCGGACCGAGACGACGGAGAAGCTGACCAACGCCATCTCCCGTTCCCGGCTGCAGGCGGCGCAGCTCTCGGTCGGCGGCGCGGCCCCGGTCTGCAACATCTTCGGCCAGCAGGTCAGCGACGCCTGCGCCAGCGCGATCCGCATCAGCGCGACCAACTCGACGGACGCCGAAATGCAGGTGGCCGCGGCCAACCTCGGCGGTCAGCTGTTCGACCTGCCGGCCGGCCCGGTCGGCTTCTCGGTCGGGACCGAGTGGCGCAAGATGTCGGCGGTCTACCAGCCCGACAGCTTCCTCTCGTCGGGCGATGTCGTGGGCTTCAACGCCGGCCTGCCCACCGGTGGCAGCCTGTCGGCCAACGAGGTCTACGGTGAAGTCCGCGTGCCGGTCCTCGTCGATCAGCCGCTGTTCCAGTCGCTCGCCCTCAACGGCGCCTTCCGCTACTCCGACTACAGCCTCGAAGGCGTCGGCGGCGTCTGGACCTACCTCGGCGGCGTCGACTGGAAGATGAACGACCAGATCGCGTTCCGGGCCCAGTACCAGCGCGCCATCCGCGCGCCGAACGTCCAGGAGCTGTTCGGCGGCCTCAGCCGGTCGGTGGGCTCAGCGACCGACCCCTGTTCGAACCGCGGCAACGCGGCCCTGCGGACCGACGCCGCGCGCGCCGTCTGCATCGCCACGGGTGTTCCGGCCTCGCAGGTGTTCACCGCCGGCGTCCAGCCAAACACCATCATCCCCGCCGACTTCGGGGGCAGCCCGAACGTGGGCGAAGAGGTGTCCGACACCTACACCGCCGGCGTGGTGCTCTCGCCGTCCTTCATCCCGCGTCTGTACGTGGCCATCGACTACTTCAGCATCACCCTCGACGGCGCCATCGGCCAGCTCGGCGGCGGCCTGAACAACACCCTGAACCTCTGCTACAACATCATCCAGGACGCCGGCAGCGAGTTCTGCCAGGCGATCCGGCGTGACCCGCAGACCGGGGCGATCACCGACACCTACGCCGCCCAGATCCGCTCGGCCAACACCGGCAAGCTGAAGACCTCGGGCGTCGACTTCGCCGGCCGCTACAACTTCGGCCTCGATTTCGGCATCCCGTTCTTCGGCGAGGTCAGCGATATCTCGATCAGCACCGACTGGACCTACACCCACGAGTTCACCTCGACGCCGGTCGCCGCCTTCCCGAACATCACCCAGGAGTGCATCGGCGCATGGGGTCCGAGCTGCGGCGACGCCAACGCCAAGTGGCGCGGCGCCAGCCGGGTGACCTGGTCGTCGGGCGACCTCAGCCTGAGCCTGCGCCACCGCTTCCTGGGGCCGGTGAAGGACGCCCGCTACCTGCTGCCGGCCCGCGCCGGAACGACGGGCCCGGCCCTGGCCGACCTGCCCTATCCGGAAGTGGACGCGCAGCACTACTTCGACCTGAACTTCAACTACAGCCTGACGGAAGAGGCCGAGCTGTTCGGCGGCGCCCGGAACATCTTCAATGCGAAGGTTCCCGGGACCGGCACCGCCGGGGGCGTGGGCGCGGCCTACGACCTCCTGGGCGCCGAGTTCTTCCTCGGCGCGACGCTGAAGTTCAACTAGGGGCCGGCAGCCTTGGAAGGCCGGAGTGCGCCGATCCGCACCCGCGGGTCGGGGGGGGGGGGGGGCGGGGGGCCCCCCCCCGGCGGCGGCGCCG
>JAEYTM010000258.1 GCA_023434015.1 Pseudomonadota bacterium
CGCAAGGCCCGCGGCGCTCAGCAGCGCCCGCCGGCCCGGATGACGGCCGCGCGGCCGGCTTGTCACTTCGATCACTGGTATCCCCTTTAGCCGTCGCCTGGCTGGCGCCCTAACGCTGTTCCGGGGACGCTTAAGCTTCCTTATATTGCGAAGCAATCGCAAAAAGCTTCTTAGGTTGGGTGTCGGCGCGCGCCCTAGCCCGGAAACCGCTCGAAGGCCGGCAGGGCGTGGGCGGTTTCCATCCAGTCAAGACGTTCGGCGGTCTGGACCTGCATGCGCGGGGCGATGGCCTCGGGGGTGTCGAAGGCGGCGATCCTGACCTGGATCATGCCCATGCGATCGAGCGCCGCGTTGGTGAAGAACAGGCCCGTGCCGCAGTCGCCGCAGAAGGACCGGCGGCCGCTCTCGGACGAGGCATAGGCGCTGGGCTGGCCGGTCACGGTCACCGCCGCGACGGAGAACATCGCCCAGGCCAGGACGGGTGCGCCCGACTGGCGGCGGCAGTCATCGCAGTGGCAGAGGGCGCTATGGACGGGCGCGTCGGGCGTTTCGAACCGGATGGCGCCGCAGCTGCATTGGCCGTGAAGCATGGGCGCCGGCCTTTCCGCCGCTAGTTGAACCGGTCGCCCAGGTAGACGCGGCGGACCTCGGGGTCGTCGACGATCTCGTCCGGGCGGCCCTCGAACAGCACCTCGCCGGCGTGGATGATCGAGGCGCGGTCGATGATGTCGAGCGTCTCGCGCACATTGTGGTCGGTGATCAGTATGCCGATGCCGCGGGTCTTCAGATAGGAGATGACCTCGCGGATGTCGGCGATCGCCAGGGGGTCGATGCCGGCGAACGGCTCGTCCAGCAGCATGAAGGACGGCTCGGAGGCCAGGGCGCGGGCGATCTCCACCCGCCGCCGCTCGCCGCCCGACAGGGAGACGGCCGGGGCGTTGCGCAGGTGCTCGATGTGCAGCTCTTCCAGCAGGCGGGTGACCGTCTCGCGGGCCCGCTTCTGGTCGCGCTCGCGCAGCTCGACCACGGCCATGACGTTCTCGCCGACGCTCATGCCCCGGAAGATCGAGGTCTCCTGCGGCAGGTAGCCGACGCCCATGCGGGCGCGCTGGTACATCGGCTGGGCGGTGATGTTCTCGCCGTCCAGGTAGATGGCGCCGTAGTCGACCGGGATCAGGCCGGTGATCATGTAGAAGGTGGTGGTCTTGCCGGCGCCGTTGGGGCCGAGCAGGCCGGCGACCTCGCCGCGGGCCAGGCGCAGGGAGACGCCCTTGACCACCGGGCGGCCGCGGAACGACTTGCCGATGTTGTCGACCACCAGCCCCTCGCCGACGGCGCCGGCCAGGGTGTCGTCCTGCGGCAGGGCGGTGACCCCAAGGACGTTCACGGGGCGGCGGTTCATGCGCGGGAGCTTCACGGGCGCGCGGCGGCCGGCTGGGCCGGCTCGCTCTTCGGATAGAAGACGCCGCGGACCCGGCCCTGGGCGTTCCGGCCGGTGGCCACGCCGACCATGTTGCCCTGGCCGGTGCGGCTGTTGATCACCATGCGCTCGCCGCGCAGCACGTTTTGGCCCTGCACCGCCACCACATCGCCGGTGATGGTGATGGTCTCGCTGGCCGCATCGTAGACGCCGGCCGACCCGCGCACCCGCTGTTCCGGGGTGACGTAGTAGACCGAACCCTGGGCCTCCATCCGCGCCAGGGCCCCGCAGTTGGAGCCGGCGGCGGCGCCGGGCCGGGCGGGCCCCGGCTGGTTGACGATGGTCAGGACGTCGGCGCGCAGGCGCGAGGTGTCCTGAAGGGCCTCGGCGTTGCCGCGCCAGATCGCCCGGCATTCGGTGTTGAACACTTCCAGCTCGTCGGCGGTGATGTCCACCGGCGCGTCGGAGTTCTGCGACAGCTGGGCCGACGCCGGGGCGGCGGCCAGCAGCGCCGCGACGGCCGCCAGGGCCGCCGGGATCGGGAATGGGCTCGTCGTCCGCATCAGGCGCATCGCTCTATTTCGTTTCCAGGCGGGTGTGAACGCCGCCCTTGAAGACCATCCGCTCGCCTTTGCCGTAAACGGCATAGGACTTCGCGGTGATTTCTCCAAGCGACCCCGACCCTTGAATGGGACCTGAACCGACCAGTTCCCCGGTCTTGGTGTCGAACTGCGAGGCGGCGGTCTCGAAGGCCGAGGAGACGCTGGACAGGCGCACGCCGCCGGAGAGCTGCAGCTTGCCGGTGGCCTCGTGGAACACGCCGGTGTGGCCGGTGACGCGCATGGCGTCCGGGCCGCCCTCGTCCAGGACCAGGGCCGGGCGGTCGAGCAGCACGCGCTGATAGTCCTGCTGGTCGCGGGTGGCGCTGACGGCGGTGAGCACGAAGGCGCGGCCCTTGTCGTCGCGGCCGACGAAGCGGGGGTTCACCAGCCGGATGGGGGCGTCGGAATCCTTCGGCTGCTCCGGCGGCGAGGTGAAGGTGTTCCAGGCGACCACCCCGGCCAGGGCCAGGAAGATCAGCCCGATGGCCACCGGCAGGGCGAGCCGCAGGTTGCGCACCTGGCGCGAGCGCCGACGCCACCGGTCGAACCCGTCGCGCCGGGAGGGGATGGGCGCCGAGAGGTCGGGAGCGGTCAGGGGCTCGTTCCTAGGCGTGCGCGAAGATGTCGACGTCTTCCCACCCGGCGACGTCGAGGAGGGCGCGGTGGGGCAGGAATTCGAAACAGGCGCGGGCCAGGCCGTCGCGGCCCTCGCGGACCAGCATCTCGTCCAGACGGGTCTTCAGGGCGTGCAGGTGCAGCACGTCGGAGGCGGCGTAGGCCACCTGATCGTCCGACAGGCTCGCCGCGCCCCAGTCGGAGCTCTGCTGGGCCTTGGAGATATCGACGCCGATCAGCTCGCGGGTGACGTCCTTCAGCCCGTGGCGGTCGGTGTAGGTCCGAGCCAGCTTGGAGGCGATCTTGGTGCAGTAGACGGGCGCGGTCACCACCCCCAGGTGGAGATGGAACATGGCGATATCAAACCGCCCGAAGTGAAAAATCTTGGTGACCGCGGGGTCGGTCAGCAGGCGCTTGAGGTTGGGCGCGTCATAATGCGGCCGGCGCAGCTGGACCACATGGGCGTCGCCGCCGCCGTCCGAGAGCTGCACGACGCAGAGCGGATCGCGGCCGAGGCGAAGGCCCATCGTCTCCGAATCGACCGCGACGTGAGTCGCGCCCGCGAAGGCACCTTCCGGCAGATCCCCGTCATGTAGAAAAGTGGTCACGGTCGTAAGCTTGCTCCGGCGGCCCATTCCCGCTCTCCACTATAGAGAGCGGGATGGCGCGCAGAAAGGACTGCCGAAGCGCAGCCCTTCGATCGATGGTGCCCAGGAAAGGACTCGAACCTTCACGGCCGTTAAGCCACTGGCACCTGAAGCCAGCGCGTCTACCAATTCCGCCACCTGGGCCCGATCCACCGGATCGCGCGAGGGCGCTTCCTTAAAGGCGTCTATCGGCCGGGTCAACGGCGTCTGACAACGAAAGGCCAAGTCGCATTGCAGGCCGCAGCGGCATCGTCTATCCGCTGCCTCTCGACGACCGATCTTTTCGTTTCAAGGACCAGCCGGCGGCCCCCATGCAGAACCTTGTCACCGTCTTCGGCGGATCTGGCTTCATCGGCGCCCAGGCCGTGCGCGAACTGGCCAAGGCCGGCTGGCGCGTGCGGGTGGCGGTGCGCAACCCGAGCCTCGGCTACGCCATGCGCCTGCATGGCGACGTCGGCCAGATCGACGTGGTCCAGGCCAATATCCGCAACGAGGATTCGGTGCGCCGGGCGCTGGAAGGCGCGAGCGCGGCGGTCAATCTGGTCGGGGTTCTCTATGGACGCGGCCGCCAGGGCTTCCAGGCCGTGCATGTGGACGGCGCGCGCACCGTCGCCGAGGCGGCCCGCGCCGGCGGCGTGGAACGGCTGGTGCAGATGTCGGCCCTGGGCGCGGACCTTAACTCGCCGTCCGACTATGCGCGGACCAAGGCCGAGGGCGAGGCCGCGGTGCGCGAGGCCTTCCCCGGCGCGGCGGTGGTGCGGCCCTCGGTGGTCTTCGGCCCCGAGGACGGCTTCTTCAACAAGTTCGCCTCTATGGCGGCGCTCAGCCCCGTGCTGCCGCTGATCGGCGGCGGCGAGACCCGGTTCCAGCCGGTCTATGTCGGCGACGTCGCCAAGGCGCTGGCGCGGCTGGTCACCGGCGACGGCCTGGCCGGGGGCGTCTATGAGCTGGGCGGCCCCGCCGTCCACAGCTTCCGCACGCTGATGGAGCTGATGCTGGCCGAGACCGGCCAGAAACGCGCCCTGGCGCCGCTGCCGTTCCCGCTGGCGCGGGTGCTGGGCTCGGTCGGCGACCTGATCGCCCCGATCCTGCCGCCGCCGGTCACCTCCGACCAGGTCGAGCTGCTGAAGGCCGACAATGTGCTGAGCGGCGGCTATCCCGGCCTGGGCGAACTGGGCGTCGCGCCGACGGCGCTGGAAGCGGTGCTGCCGACCTATCTCTATCGCTATCGCCGGGGCGGCCAGTACGCCGACCAGGAGGACCGCGAGATGGCCGCCGAACGGGCCGCCTAAGGGTCGCCGGCTCCCCCGGTGGGAGCCTGTC
>JAEYTM010000320.1 GCA_023434015.1 Pseudomonadota bacterium
GCATTGACCTCGCCGCCGTCAGCCGCCGGCACGCCCGCCGCCCCCGCCGCCGGCGTGGTCGCCGGCCGCGGCCGCAGGCTGGAGTTGTAGGCCCCGTTGTTGGAGTTGACGTAGAGCACCGAGGTCCGCGGATCGACCGCGGCGCCGCCCCATTCGGTGCCGCCGCCATAGGCCGGGGTCACCGCCACGTCGCGGCCGACCTCGAGGGGCGCGAAGAACTCGCCGCTGGCGAAGTTCTTGAACTGCTCGCGGGCCCAGGTGTTGGCCTCGACCGAACGGTTGGTCAGGGTCTCGGGGGTGACACGGAGCCGCGACAGGGGTTGCGGCAGCAGCGGCATGATCTGGGTCGGCCAGCTCTGCTCGCCGGGCACGGTGCTGGCCGGAACCGGCACGCGCTCATAGGGGAACATGTTCTCACCGGTCACCCGGTCGAACATGTAGATCATGCCCATCTTGTTGGTCGCCACCACCGCATCGACCTTCTTGCCGTTGCGGGTGACGGTGATCAGGTTCGGCGGGCTGCCGAAGTCAGCGTCCAGGGTGTCGTGCTGCACGGCCTGGAAGTGCCAGATGCGCTTGCCGGTGTTGGCGTCCAGCGCCAGCATGGTGTTGCCGAACAGGTTCGCGCCTGGGCGTCCGCCGCCGTAGAAGTCGTCGGACGGCGAGCCGGTCGGCGCGAAGACGATCCCCCGCTTCTGGTCGATCAGCAGGCCGGCCCAGTTGTTGGCCCCGCCCAGCTTCTCACGGGCGTCGGCCGGCCAGGTGTCGGCGCCGAACTCGCCCGGCGCAGGGATGGTGCGGAAGGTCCAGCGCAGCTTGCCGCTGCGCACGTCGAAGGCGCGGATGTCGCCGGGCGAGGCCGGCTCGCTCTCCGAGACCCGGCCGCCAATGACGATCATGTCCTTGTAGATCTGGCCCGGCGTCGTCAGGAAGACGTCGTTCTCCTCCGCCGCGCCGCGCAGGTTCTCGCGCAGGTCAATGCGCCCGTTGGTCCCGAAGCTCGGGATCGGCTGGCCGGTGGCGGGATCGAGGGCGTAGAGGAAGTTCTGCAGGCCGACGAGAATCCGCCGCTCGCGGCCCTGCTCCCACCACGTCACCCCGCGGGAGGGCTGGCGGCCGGTGAGGCCCGAAGCGAACTGCCACCGCGGCTGACCGGTCACGCCGTCCAGCGCGACCACCTTGTTGTCCGGGGTGATGACGTACACCACGCCATCGACCACCACCGGCTGGGTCTGGATGCCGCCCAGGGCGGTGTCGAAGCGCCAGGCCTGCTTCAGCTGACCGACGTTCTCGCGGGTGATCTGCTTCAGCGGCGAATAGCGGTTGCCGGCGAGATCGCCGCCGTAGTTCGGCCAGTCGCCCTTGGCCAGATCCGCGGCCAGGCCCGACGTCGGCGCGCAGACCAACAGCGCGGCCACGGCGGCCGAAGCGAGACAGCGTCCAATCATTGGAGGTTTCCCCTTAGCTCAGATGTCTTGTTCTTGAAGGCTGCTACGGCCGCGCCGTGCTCCACCTCGTCGATCCGAGGATCGTGTATACTATTTGATCCGATCGCGAAGCCGGGCGCTAGTGTCTGCATGCAAGACACTTTGGCTCAGTCGCCAGCGGGTCGTTCGTCCTCGATGTGAGCGCGGACGATGGCGTCGAAATCCGCGTCAGCGCGGAAGCCGAGGGCGCGAGCCCGGGTCGCCGCCACCTCCACCGGCCAGCCGGCGACGATGCGGGCGATGGCCGGATCGGGTTCCCAACGGATCAGGCCTGCCGCCGCCGGCCCGGCGATGCGCGCCAGGGTCGCCACCATCTCGCCGACGCTGACCTTCAGGCCGGGAAGCGGCAAGGTTCGCTCCGGTCCGATCACCGCGTCGGCCAGGGACATCGCCCGGATCATGGCTTCCACCGCGCGGCGCGGCGAGGCGACGAAGAGTTCGGTCCCCGGCTCCACCGGGCACACCGCCGCCTCGCCCTTCAGCGGTTCGCGGATGATCGAACTGACGAAGGTCGACGCCGCCCGGTTCGGCCGGCCCGGCCGCACGGCGATGGTCGGCAGCCGCACGCTGCGCCCGTCGATGAAGCCCCGGCGGCTGTAATCGGCCACCAGCAGTTCGCCGGCCGCCTTTTGCGTTCCGTAGGAGGTCTTGGGCGCCGGCGCCTGGCCGTCGCCGACCAGCGCGGGCAGTTCGCCGCCGTAGATCGCGCAACTGCTGGCGAACACCAGTCTGGGCCGCCGCCCGCCGGCCCGCGCCGCCTCCAGCACGTTCAGCGTGCCGAACAGATTAACCCGCAGACCAAGGTCGAAGTCGGCCTCCGCCTCGCTGCTGACCACCGCCGCGAGATGCCAGATCAGATCCGCGCCGTTCACGGCGGCGGCGACCGCGGCGGGGTCGGAGATGTCGCCGACCCGCACCTCAACCCGGGGATCGCCGGCTGGCGCCTGGCTGGCGACAGGGTCGAACAGCACGATGCGCCCGACCGGCCGCGGGCCCGCCCCATCGAGATCGACCCCGTCGGCCAGCAGGCGCCGCGCCAGAGCCTGGCCGATGAACCCGGCCCCGCCGGTGATCAGCACGTTCAGCGGTTCAGCCACCCGTTTCCCTCCCCTCGCCGGGACGCACATCAACCGACGCGGGCCCGGTCATTGATCTGTTGGCCGCCATTCTGCCTGCCGCTCCGACCGACTTAAAGGAACGCCGCGCGACACCGGTGATCGCCGCCAGTCTATCGCGCCTCTTCGATCAGCCACCGCCGCAGGAGTGCGGTCGTCGCCTGCGGCTGCTCCATCGGTGGGAGGTGCCCGCACCCATGGAACAGGTGGAAGCTCGGCCTTTGCAAACCTCGGAAAATCTCAATCGAAAGGGCCGGCGGCGTCATCACGTCGCTGTCGCCCACCGCGACCAGGGTCGGGACGGCGATCTCACCCAGCGTCGGCCGGCTGTCGGGCCGATTGAGGATCGCGGTCTGCTGGCGCAGGAATGCCTCGCCGCCGACCCGCCGGGCCATCTCGGCGATCTCGTGTCCGACCGGGCCATCGAGGTGGCGGGCTTCGACCAGCCGTGGCAACAGCCGGCGGCTGACCCCGAGGAACCGACCGGTCGCCACCGCCTTGAGCCCGGCCTCGCGTTCCGTGCGTCGGGCCGGAGTGTCGGGGGCTGCGCTGGTGCTCAACAGCGCCAGGGCCGCCACCCGCTGAGGCGCCCGCCGCATGACCTCGAAGGCGACATAGCCGCCCATCGACAGGCCCACGAGGGTGAACCGCGGCGGCGCGGCGTCCAGCAGGCGCGCCGCCATCGCGCCGACGCTGTCGTCCAGCCCGACGTCGGCGATGGTCGAGGTCGCAAGATCGCCCAGGCCGTCGACCTGGTCGCGCCACAGCCGCGCGTCGCACAGCAGGCCGGGGATGAAGACGACAGGAGTCATGGCGCGACCCTAACGCACCCGCCCGGCGGCGTCTGCGCCCTTGGTTCGACCGCCCACGCGTCCTATCTAAGCATCTGACAATCGGAGCTAATTGGAGAAATCATGGCGACCGGATGGGCGCATGAGGGCGCGGTGCTCGACCAGATCGAGGACACCATCACGGACGGCGTGCTGACCGCGCGCGCCCGTCTGCCCGGGGGCGAGGGCGCCGCCCACTGCATCGAATGCGGCGACGAAATCCCGCCCGCCCGCCGTGCGGCCCTGCCCGGGGCAAGGACCTGTGTGCCCTGCCAGTCGGGCCGGGACAGCCGCATCGTCCAGGCCGGCTTCAACCGGCGCGGCAGCAAGGACAGTCAGTTGCGCTGACGACCGAGAAAATCCGCGGCCCTCTGTCGTCTGGCTGACAGACGGGACGGTCGCGCGGGCGATCAACTGGACCGCCCATCCTAAGCCCGTGGGCGACAACAGCGGCTCCGACGTCTCGGCGTCGGAGCCGTTCGGCGTCGGCTGAGCCGGTGCGACGCTAGGCCTGGGAGACCGACGGCTCGGCCCGCGAAGCGCGGGTCACCAGCCAGATCCCCCCGCTCACCAGCATCAGGGCCGCGAGGTTGTTCCAGTTCAGCAGCGACTCGCCCAGGAACAGGGCTGAGAGCGCCACCCCGAAGACCGGCACCAGGAAATTGAACGCCGCGATCAGACCCACCGGGTTATGCTTCAGCAACAGGCTCCAAAGCGCGAAGGCGACTGACGACAGCAGGGCCATATAGATCAGCAACGCGCCGGAGGTAATGTCCCACCCCTGGAGTTCGCCGCCGAACGCCAGGCCCCCGAGCGTCAGGGCCGCCCCGCCGACCAGCAACTGCCAGCCGGTCATCACCATCGGGTCGATGGTCGCCGATAGCCGCTTGCCGTAGATCGACGCCGCCGCCAGCACGAAGGCCGCGATGACCACGAAGCCTTCGCCCAGCAGGGTCATGTCGAAGGTCAGTTGGCCTCCGCCGCCCAGGTTGACCACCACCACGCCGAGGAAGCCGATCAGACACCCCAGCGCCTTGCGCGCGCTGAGCCGGTCGTCGGCATAGATGAAATGGGCCAGCACCACGCTGAAGAACACGCCGGTGGCGTTCATGATCGAGGACTTGACCCCGGTGGCGTGCGCCAGGCCGATGTAGAAGAAGACGTACTGCAACGCCGTCTGGGCCAGCCCCAGCAAGGCGACCTCGCCGGCCTGCCGGCCTCCTAGCGCGAACACCGGCTTGCGCATGGCGACGGCCACGACGAGCAGGACAACGCCGGCCAGAACGAACCGCCAGCCCGCGAACAGCACCTGGCTGGCGATGTCGCCCGGTGCGATCCGCAGCAGGGCGTAGCCGCTCTTGATCGCCGGATAGGCGCTGCCCCACAACAGGCAGCAGAGCGTCGCCAGGGCGATAACCGCTGGCCGGTTTCGAAAGACGCCAGGATCGCGCGTGGGCATGGCCGCGGGTCACGTTACAAAAAGGCGGCGAAGCGCCGCCGTCACCGGCCTCATACTCAACAAGCCCGCCCGGGTCGAACCCGGCGGGCGGAGACGAAAAGGGCGTGGGGGCCCCGCCGGGCGCGGGGG